>CADBTL010000131.1 GCA_902797575.1 uncultured bacterium | reverse complement strand
CCCTATTTACCCCTTTTACAATAACCGAAGTAGCTTGACTAGGCTTCGTCCACCCCTATTTACCCCTTTACCCCATGTGTTCTCTTTCATATCGTTTTTTAGTTGCGTGTACTGTCATACCTGCTACAAAGAATCCCATTACGCCAAGTGCAAACAAATATGGTAGTCCAAATATCAACCCTTTTTGTTTTATTAATGATTTAAACTCTTTGTCAACAGTTGTTCCTTTTTCTTTTGCAAGTTTTTCAGCTAATTTATCCAACTTTTCAAAAGGAGTAACTTCTTTTCTATTATTCATAACATCTTTGCATTTACCAAATTTATGCAATAAATTTTTAAATCCTTTTTCAACTAATTCGCTGCCTGTAATCACATACAAAGCTACAAGCGGAAAACGTGTTGCTGTTTCTTTAAGATTTTCTTTTCCTCTGTCAGCAGAGGCACCAAAATATCCGCACCCTCCAACTAAAACGCAAGTTGTTAATTGTCCTTTACTTAAAACCAATTTCCCTTTAGGACTTTTATTAAAATCCATATTTAAATATTTATTTACAAAATTTTTAGCTTTTTCGTTCTTTGCAAATAATTTATTCCCTGGTGCAACAATGAATTCTGATATTTTTTGCAAAATTTTAGATGATTTACCTTTAACCGCAAGCAACCCCGCAAGTCCCAAAAATCCTGCATAAGTTCCGGCTGCCAGTGCAATATGTTTTTTTGCACTTGTTTTAACTTTTTCCTGATGAGCTTTATCTTCTTTATTGTTTTCCAGTGATGCAATATTTTTAAAATCACTTTTATTAAAAAGCTTTAAAGTCATTAGGTTTTTAATATAGTTTAGAGAATATTCAGTTAATGGAATTGCGGTTGCAGTTAGTGCAATTGCAGCTTTTACAGGTAATACTTTTTTGTTATTATTTTTAGTTAAAATATTTTTTTCAGCTTTTTTTAATAAATCGACTCCTGTTTCTGCCACTTCTTTTTTTAAATCAGCACTTAATCCTTTGGAAAAAGTTTTTCTTGCAATATGCTCGCCAAGAATAGCAGGAGTTAAATAAATTAAAGCTTCTTCTGATGTTTCTAAAAAAGTATTTTCTGTTAAATCTTCTATACTGCGAGAGAAAACAGCTTTTGGAATAAGACAAGTTGAAACATCCTGAATGTATCTGGTAGTTGAAAGTCCGGATGTACTTTCCTGATGTCTTAAAAAACGTGCAACAGGTTTTAATCGTTGTGGTAAGTTGTTGATTAAGATTTTTATATTATCTGACATTTTATTATTCTCCAATACAAACTACTCGACAAATTTTACTGCCGATTTTGTTTATATTGCATAAATTAAAACAGCTTGACAAAAGGGCAGTTAAACTAACTTACGCCACCAAAATCTGTTTAATTTTTTAGATTTTTTACACATACTATTTACTTTCCGTAGAAATATAGTCCTTACATTTGACCTTGTATCGATATATCGATACAAGGTCATTATAAGATGCATGTATTTTGTTGTCAAGACATAATTGATTTTAATTTTTGGTTAAAATATAATCTTTTAGTAGAGAGATTTACTAATGAAATTGGCAAATGAACAACAGGAAGAATATAGGATTTTTTTATCAAAGATAAGAAGTGAACGAAAGGGAACTTCTAATTTTGCCAAATTATTGTTTACATTTGTGCTGGCTGTTTTGTTAGCAGTTATTGTTTGCGTAATTATTATTGAAAATAGTGCGCTTTTGGATAAAATATCGGCTTTACCGACTGATTCTAAAGAAGGATTTTTTAGGTCAACAAGAAGAGACGGTTTTCAAGTACCATTTGCACCAAGAAAACAAAATATTTTGCTTTTGGGCGTAGATTCTAATGGAGACGGAACAGATATTTGGGAAGGTACCCGCTCAGATACAATTATGGTCGTAAACGTTGACCCAAAAACTCATACAATTAAAGCAATTACGATTCCGCGTGACAGTAAAGTGTATTTACCTGATAACAAAGGAGTTGCAAAAATAAATTCAGCACATGCAATCGGTGGCATAAACCTTGTCAAAAAGACATTGAAAGAAACTTTCGGAATAAGAATTGATAAGTACATAATAGTGCATGATGACGCAGTTGTTCGTGTAGTAGATGCCTTAGGCGGAATCCCTATATACGTAGAAAGACCAATGAAGTATCATGATTGGGCGGGGCACCTTCATATTGATTTAAACAAAGGAAACACTGTTCTTAACGGTAAACAGGCAGTAGGATACTTGAGATACAGAAAAGACGGTTTGGGTGATATTGGAAGAACGCAACGTCAACAGTGGTTTTTAAGAAGTTTATTAGAAAAATTAAAATCAGTAGATACAATTGCAAAAATCCCTGAAGTTTTAAATATTTGTACTACATATATAAAAACTGATATGAGTTTTTATGAACTATCTCAGTATGCAGGATTTTTAAAAGGAGTCGATGAGGACAAAATTGAAATTGCAACACTACCGGGTGCTCCGAATCAAAAGGGTTATATCAGTTATTGGATATTAGATCCGCAAAAAACTCAGGAAGTAATTGACAGAATGATATACCGTGACAGAACTGATGCTGATTATACTAAATTTAAAGCAGGAATCATGTATTCTCCTTTAAAAGAAAAAGAAGCTTTAATGTTACAAGAAGAACTTAAAACTATAGGTTATGAAGTAAACATGCTGAAAATAACTCATCTTTCGCATACAAGATTTGTGGCAAATAAAAACGAAGTAAGCATAGATTTTTACAATTGGCTTCAAAAAAAAGTTCCTGAGCTTCGCAAAGTTCAATTTGTATACGATCCGACAGGCAATTTTTCTGTAGGAAGCGACTTTACAATAATTTTAGCAGAAGGATAGAGGGAATTTACAGAACTTACTTTTTATTATAAAATCGAAGTGTTAGTTGTTGGGGATATAAGAGGAGTTAATATGAAGCTTCATAACACATATACAGGCGCAATAGAAGAATTTAAACCGATTGAAGATAACAAAGTTAAAATGTACGTTTGCGGACCTACTGTATACGATAATGCACATTTGGGACACGCCAGATGTTATATAACTTGGGACGTTTTATACAGATATCTCAAATTTAAAGGATATGACGTCACATATTGCAGAAATGTTACAGATGTGGATGACAAGATTTTGAAAAAAGCAGAGAAGGAAAATAAAACACCTGAAGAAGTTTCGAAGTACTGGTATAACAGATTTTCTGACAGCATGAATGCTTTAAATAACTTAAAACCTGACATAGAACCATTTGCTACTAAGACTCTCGGAGAAATGATAGCCATGAACAAAGACCTCATCTCAAAGGGATTTGCATATGAAGTAAACGGCGATGTATATTTCAGAGTCAAAAAATTCGGAAAATATGGTTCTCTTTCAGGGCAGCCGATTGATCAACTTGAAAGCGGGGCAAGAATTGAAGTGGGCGAGCAAAAAGAAGATCCGCTTGATTTTGCTTTATGGAAAAAGGATGAGAAGTTCGGTTACAATTCTCCTTGGGGCATCGGAAGACCGGGATGGCATATCGAATGTTCAGCTATGAGCAGAAAATATTTGGGTAAAACAATTGATATCCATGCAGGAGGAGCAGATTTAATATTTCCGCATCATGAAAACGAAATTGCGCAGTCAGAATGTGCAAACGGATGTAAATTTGTTAACTATTGGCTGCACAACGGTTTTGTAACAATCAACAAAGAAAAAATGTCTAAGTCTTTAGGTAATTTTTTAACAATAGATGATTTACTAAAAAATTATGACTCTAATACGATCAGATTTTTTATATTGACAAACCATTACAGGATGCCTGTTGAATTTTCTGATGAAGCCCTTCTTTCAGCACAAGCGGGTGTAAAACGTATGCTTAACGCAAAAGGTAAGGTAAACGAAAATATAAATATTACAGAATTTGAAGAATATAAAGCTTTTGTTAATGCAATGGATGATGATTTGAACACATCCAAAGCGCTAGCAGTTCTTTTTGATTTAACAAACAAAGCTAACAAAAATGTAGATTATGCTTATACTCTTTTATATAAACTTGCTACTACATTAGGCTTTACTTTTGAAAAAGCAACTTTGAGCGAAGAAGAACTACAAGAAACAATTACAAAAATAAATTTAGAACTAGGTGAAAACTATAGTTCAATGGAAGATATTATAGAGAAAAGAAAAGCTGCAAGATTAGAAAAGGACTGGAATACTGCAGATAAAATAAGGATAGCGCTTGATAATGCCGGTATAGTATTAAAAGATTCTAAGGAAGGTACGACTTGGGAATTAAAATAAATAACAAAAAGACTTTAAAAAAAATTATAAATACAATTTTTTCAGTGATTATTATATTGGTCTTGAGTATGTCTAATACATACGCTTTAAATGATTTTGATGTAGTAAGAGTCGGTATTACCGATAATAAATTTCAGAATGTTCAGAAAAAAGAAATTACAGTTTATGGAACAGCCGAATGTGAACTTTGTGATAAAGAAACAAAAACTGTGATTGCGAGAATTCCTGCAGAGATGGATATCTTGATAAAAAACAGCCCCAAAGGACTTGTTATAGCTATTAATGGTCATACGTTAACACTTCGTGATTGCGTGTTGGTTTGCCCGCAAGGATTGCTCGGTGTAAGGGGGCTATTAAGGAAAGGTACCCAAGCTCTTTATCACGGCGCATTTGAGATTGTTCAAAATGATAATAAAGATTGTTTTTACTTAGTTAATCTCGTTGAAACTCAAGAATATTTAAAAGGGGTTGTACCTAATGAAATGCCGGTTGCATTTGGGCTTGAAGCTTTAAAAGCACAAGCTGTAGCAGCCAGAAATTACGTTCTTACCCCAAGAACACAAGCATATAAAGAGTTTAGTGTAGTAGACAGCGTTGCAAGCCAAGTATATTTTGGTGCAAATACAGAAGAAGAGCTTGCTACACGTGCCGTTATGGAAACAGATGGAGTTGTAGCTTTGCATAATCATGCGCTTATTCTTGCTTTATACAGCTCTACTGCAGGCGGATATACTGAAAGTTATGCAAATGCTTTTTCTGATCCTAATACGAAAATATTTCCTGCGCCTACAAAACCTTATTTAAAAGCAGTTCCTGATAAATCTGAATTTGAACCGCTTATTGATGATAAAAAAGCAAAAGATTTTTATTCTGTAAAGATTCCGTCATTTGATATTGAATCACCTTACTACAGATGGTCAAAAGAATGGGGTGTCAAAGAACTTGAAGAAGTTTTGAAAACTACTTTGCCAACTCAATCAAAAACAGGCTTTATTTATCCGGCAGTAAGAACCGGTGATGATATAGGAAAAATAAAAGATATAAAAGTCATGAAACGCGGAAATTCCGGTAAAATCATGGAGGTAGAGATTTTAACTTCCAGAGGTTGTTATACTGTTTCAAAAGAACTTGTTATAAGAAGAGTTTTTCAAAAGAACGGCGTTTCATTACCTAGTGCAAATGCTGTTTTTGAAAAGAAGCTCGATAATTATGGTAATGTACAAAGCATTATTATATATGGAGGTGGATTCGGTCATGGTGTTGGTATGAGCCAATTTGGGGCCGGTTATATGGCTACAAAACTTAAACAGCCATACTACAATATTTTAAGGCATTATTATACGGATATTAATTTGGGAACAGTACCTGTTACAGTAAGTGGCGAGGATATAAAACAAACTTTTTGGGCTCCGATAGGCAGAGCACAAATCGTAATTACTGATACAACATCACCAAAACTTGCAGTAATGATAAACGGAAGAGAACACGAATTTTTGATACCAAAACCAATATTCCACAGAGAACATAAAATTGATATCTCAAGATTTATAGACGACGGTTTTAATACTGTGACATTCCACGCTCCGTCATTAGGACGTTCTGTAAGCACATATATAGAACTGGTTGAAAAATATTCAAAACCCAATTATGTTGACGATGATGAATAACCGATAATATTGTAATTTGGTATTATTTATTATACAGTTATGAGTATATTAGTCGGAGTTTATCAGGAGTAATTTATGAATATAAGACAAATCTCATTCAATATAGCAGGTGCAGCAATGCTTGCTGGTGTTTGTACCGGCTGCAGTGATGACAGTTACATGAATAAAGCTAAAAACGACGCAACGCAATATATAAACGGATATGACTTACTTAAAGCCGAAAGACATGAACGCTTACAGCAAGCAGATGATAGGCTTTCCGCTAAAGAAGTTATGTATTGGGATAGCTTGTTAATCGAGGCAAAATCAAAAGAAGCTTATGCAAAAGGGAAGCAGTTAATAAAAGACAGCCTTAATGGAAATCATTACAGAAAAGAAAAATTTATGCCTAAGCTCGATACTATTATAAGAGGTAATTTAATACCAAATCAGCGTGAAAATGTTGCAAAACTTATGTCTGCAAAAGAGTTTATTAAATATAGAGATAATGCTCCTCAAAAAGATGGTCTCGCAAACGAATTCCCATATAGAACACATTATTGGAATTTAATTACACTTGCAGGTAAACAAAATGAAGCATACCAGAAAGGTATGGCAGACGAAAGAGCTAAAATTAATAAATAGTTTTGATAAGAAACTTGCAAATCATCTAAAAAAGCGCTCAATCTTAAATTTAAGATTGAGCGCTTTTAGAACTTTATATTGCCTTAGAACTTTTTCTTTCTTAAGCCTTTGATTAATCCTACAGTTTAGAAGCAACCATCAAAGTAGTTTCAGCTAATCTTGTAGAATAACCCATTTCGTTATCATACCAAGAAATAATCTTAACTTGGTT
>CADBTL010000130.1 GCA_902797575.1 uncultured bacterium | reverse complement strand
GGTGAAGGTTATGTTGCTTCTATGTATAAAAAATACGGCAGAGTTGTATCGCCAATGGGCTGCAGAGCATTTTTATCACCTTGGTTTGAGAGAGGCGGTATGGAGCCGGCTGACGAAAATGATACACCAATCTTTGTCGGTCGTTTCAATATCGGTGCCATAAGCTTACACTTACCAATGATTTATGCTAAGGCGAAAAAGGAAAGCAGAGACTTTTATGAAGTTCTTGATTACTATATGGAATTAATAAGACAGCTTCATATTAGAACATATGAGTATTTGGGAGAAATGAAAGCGTCTGTTAACCCTCTTGCATACTGTGAAGGCGGTTTCTTGGGCGGACATTTGGGAATCCATGACAAAATCAAACCGTTATTAAAATCAGCAACTGCTTCATTTGGTATTACGGCATTAAATGAATTGCAAGAACTTTACAACGGAAAATCACTTGTAGAAGACGGCCAATTCGCTATTGAAGTAATGGAATATATTAATAAGAAAGTTGCTGAATTTAAGAAAGAAGATGGTAACTTGTACGCATTATATGGCACACCTGCTGAAAATCTATGCGGTTTACAAGTTAAGCAATTCCGTAAGAAATACGGTATTGTCCCTCACGTATCAGATAAACCATATGTTTCAAACAGTTTCCACTGCCACGTAAGTGAAGACATTACACCAATTCAAAAGCAAGATTTAGAAAAACGTTTTTGGGATTTAATGAATGGCGGCAAGATTCAATACGTAAAATATCCACTTGATTATAATACAGACGCTGTTAAAACACTTGTATTAAGAGCAATGGATATGGGCTTCTATGAGGGGGTAAATCTTTCATTATCTTATTGCGATGATTGCGGACATGAAGAACTTAATATGGATGTTTGCCCGAAATGTGGAAGCAGAAACCTTACAAAGATTGACAGAATGAACGGATATCTTTCATACTCTCGTGTAAAAGGCGATTCAAGATTAGCTGACCACAAGATGGAAGAAATTGCCGACAGAAAATCTATGTAGGGGTAAATAAATATAAAATTTTACTGCTCGGTAAATTTTCATTAAAAATAACTAAAAAAGCATGCAAAAAGCATGCTTTTTTACTGAACGGTAAAATTTATGTTTATTAATTTTTTAACAGAATTTGTTGAATCTAATTGTCAAAAAACAATTAAAAGATTTAATAAATAAGCAAAAGGCGGATTTGACAGTAAAAATTAGTCAAATCCGCCTTTTAATAAATAATACATATTTTATTATTTATGTAATTCTTTAAGTATATCCTTAGCTTCCTCTTTTGAAGTACTTTTTACATCTGCTGTTTTAGTATCTTTTTTGTTAGTTTCTATTATTCTCTCGTGTACTCTTGATGTATATATAAAGTATTTTTTATCAAAAAATTGCCTTTTAATTTGATAAAAAATATAAAAATTTTTAAAAATATTGATATTTACTTGCTTTTAATGCTTTACAAAAGTTAATAAAATGCCGTTTTTCTTTTTATATTTCGTATCAATTAATTGAATTTTATTTATACCCGTTCTCCTGTTGATACGAAAAGATAAAATATAAAATAATATAAGAATTATGACATTAGATATCAAAAAATAATTAGGTGCACGCATAAAAAAAACTAAGACAGGATAGAGGTTATTCACAGGAGCAATTTGCAGAAAAACTCGGCATAGCTCCAAGGACTTTATGCGGAATAGAAATTGGCAAAAATTTCTTTAAAGCTGACACTTTGGAAAAAATTCTTGAAACATTGGAGATTACTCCTCAGAAATTGTTCATGGTGAATTATTTAAAGCCAAAAGATATGCTTGTAGATGAAATAATAAAAACAGTCCAATCAATTAAAGATAGAAAAAAAATAGAAACCATTTATAAAATAATTATGTCTTTTAAATAAAGGTTATCCTTCAATAATATTTTTAACTTCACTGTACAAAATATCTAAATCGTTAGTCTTATAACGTGTTCCGAGCAGATTTTCACATCTTCTTGCGAGAAGGTTACGTATTTTCTGAAATTTGCCGTTATCTTGGGTTGTAACTTTTGAATATTTATTTAAAATCTCAAGGACTCGATTTTTATATTGCTCCAAATTTTCTCCGGCGATTGGCATTAAAAGACTTCCGATTTTAGCATTTTTATGAGCTTCTTTTTCTTCTTTTTTGCTTATTATACCGTTGTGGTTTGAGTCTGCTTCACTAAACTCAAATTCTGCATATAATTCGTTATATTCTTCTTGAGTAAATTTTTTATCCATTAAAATCCCTCTTATTATTGTTGATTAAAATTATAGTTTTTTAAGTTTTGACAGACGGTTTAATTTTTCTTTTGTCGTTCCCAAACCTGTTAATAACATTGTTGATTTTTCGTTTGTTCGCTCATCTTCAATATTGAATTTTTCATATAGTATTTGAGAAAGTTTATATCCGCTAAGTCCTCTTTTTTTTATTAAAATTTTTGTAATATCATCACCAAAAAAATCTAAATTAGAAAGTGACAAGCGTAAAGTTTCAAGGTTTAAAATCAATGAATCAATAGCTTTTTTCCCTTTTTTAGAATTCAAATAATTTATATTGGCTTCTATTGTAGCAAGCATAGGATATGATGGCGAAGTAGTATTAATCATATTTAATGCTTTTTTTGGTGATAATTCACAATTGCAATGTAAAAGTGCAGTAGGATTTATACCTCCTGCCGTTTTATGTAGTGATTGAACAGTAAAATCAGCAAACGGAATTGCGGACTGAGGTAGTTTGTCGGAAAACGGATAGAGGACACCGTGAGCTTCATCTACAATAAGTCTTGTATTATATTTTTTGCATAAATCGGAAATGGATTCTATATCCGATACAATACCTTCATACGTGGGTGAAGTAATAATTACAGCTTTTGGTTCATGTGTATTTAAATGTTCTTCAAGTTTATTAACATTTATACTTTCATAAACACCCCAATCTTGATTTAACTCAAGTTGGTATTCTACAATATTTGCACCTGCAAGAATACCTGCATTTCTGTGACAAGGGTGAGAATTCTCCCAAATTAGGAGTTTTTCTCCTTGTTTGCAGCAAGTAAGGACTGCTGCTATAATTCCGCTTGTTGAACCGTTGGTTAAATAGTGCGTTGACTTTGTTTTGTATATTTGAGCGGCTCTTTTCTCTGACATTTCTAATTCATATTCAGGGTTATAAGCGTCAGTTTCCGAGATATCATTTCTGTACCATTGATAAAATTTATGCGTAATACACAATTTTCCGTCATGACTCGGAGTTGTAAAAAGCAATTTACGATTATTTTTTCTTAACATTGATATGAGACTCATATTTATATCATATCAAAATATATTAATTTTCACAAAATATGTCTTAATGTTTATGTTATAATCAGATTTGTATAGTTAATAAAGAGGAGAATTGAGATGGAAATGATACATTCATTTGTGTCTGCGCACAATGTTATAATATCTGCCGGCTTATTGATTCTTGCGTATATTTTTATCGCAACGGAAAAGATTCCCAAAGTCACGATTGCACTATTGGGAGCAGGTATTACTATTTTACTGGGATTAGTCAGTCAAGATAAAGCTGTAGGAGAGACTTTAAATCCGCATTATTTTATAAATTTTGTCGATTTTAATGTTATTTTCTTACTTGTTTCTATGATGATTATTGTTAATATATCGACAAGAAGCGGTGTATTTACTTGGATAGCAAATGAACTTTTAAAGTTAACAAAAGGTCATCCGATTAAGATACTTATTGCATTAGGTTTGTTTACAGCTGTAACGAGTGCATTTTTAGATAATGTTACAACCGTAATTTTGGTTTTACCGATTACTTTTGCCATTGCAAGAAAATTAGAAATCGATCCACTTCCGTATTTGTTAACGGAAATTTTTTCATCAAATATTGGCGGAACTGCAACTTTAATTGGAGATCCGCCGAATATCATTATTGGAAGTGCTGCAGGTTTTTCTTTTATGGATTTTATTTATAACTTAACATTACCTGTTGCTTTAATTATGGTATTAGTTTTATCTGTTTTAACAATAATTTTCAAGAAAAAACTTCATGCAGATGCCGATAAAATGGCAGAAGTTGCAAATCTGGATAATTCTAAAACAATTACTGATAAAAATTTAATGATTCGCTCAATGTTTGTGTTAGGTTTAGTAATATTGGGCTTTGTAACACATGATATAACTCACATACAAACTTGTGTTGCTGCTATGCTTGGCGCAAGTGTACTTTTATTATTTGAAAAACCGACTGATATACTAAGAGATGTCGAATGGAATACTATATTTTTCTTTATAGGTTTATTCATTATTATAGGCGGCGTTGAAGCATCAGGCGGCATAAAGCTTATGGCAGAATGGATATTGAACGTAACACAAGGTTCTCAAGAAGCAGCGTCTATGCTGATATTATGGGCATCAGGAATTATTTCAGGTGTAATCGATAATATCCCATATACAGCTACAATGGCACCAATGTTAAGTGTTATTGAAAAATCAATGGGTGTGGATTATACATTCCCGCTATGGTGGTGCTTATCTCTTGGCGCTTGTCTTGGCGGAAACCTTACAATTATAGGAGCGGCAGCAAACGTAATTGTTTCTGAAAATGCAGCAGCAGAAGGTCATCCGATTGCTTTCATGAGATTTTTAAAATACGGTATTGCTGTTGTAACAATCTCGTTGATTGTTTGTACTTTATATATAAAATTCATGTATTTGTAATCGAGCAGATTATAATAAAATTTACTTAGGACATCTAAAAAATTTGGATGTCCTTTTTTAAACTAAATAGCAAAAAAAAAATTTATATGGTTTTATTCAAATATGAAAATATTTCCTATTTCTACATTAAATATAAGTGAATTAAAACCAAAGCAAAGTGTATTTTCTAAATATGCGCAAAATTACTTGACTTCTGACTTAAATACATTATTGTACAATTTTGATAGAGTTTTTGACAGATTAATCCCCGAACAAATTGCCGCAAAAATAAGCACTTTATCTAAACTTGGTATAATAAATATTGGAGAAAATAAGACAAAAGGAATTATTTTAGAAGGAGATAAATATAATTATCACATATTATCGCCTAAAGAATCCTTTTTACAAATTAATTTAATCAATAAAGAAAATAATCAAGTACAACAAGAATTTTCATTTGAAAAAAATAGTGATAAGTATAAGCATGCCGGTATATTTTCAAGCAAAGAGTTAGAAGAATTTTTATCTGATGTCATTGATCACATTGATTCAAAAATTATTGTTCTCAGTAGAAATTTATTACAAAGTTCCAATATAGAAAAAGCATATATACCAAATACAAAAACAAAACAGGCACTTGGACAATTAAATAAAACACTCCCAATAACAAATAAAAAAGAAGCATTTGAGAATGCAGGTCGTATAGATGCAACTGAACAAGAGATGATTACAACTCTTATAGAAGAATATTTTAATCTAAAAGAATTATTTACAAAAATCCCGAATAATGCCTCCAGATTTAACGTAAGAAGCTATTTCAAGAATTATGATACAACAACATCAACCACAACTAAGATGGCATTTAAAGATATTGGCCCAATGGGAGAGCCTTTGTCTGTTACTTATTTGAGTCATAATAATAAAACATACATTGCGGTGACCGTTACTGATATAAATAATAATGAACTACAATATGTTATTTCAGAAGATGGTACAGTACAAAAAAACAGACCATATATTAGAGCAACATATGGGAATTCTTCAAAAAATATAAATACAAAGCCTGATTATTATACTCAAGAAGAAATAAATAATTCAAAAATAGGTAATTACCTTGTGTGTCTTATTAGAGAATTAAAATCATTTGAAAAACATACCAAAAATTGGCTTCAGGAGCAGGAAGATTTTAAAAAAGCTCATTCTAATGAAAATATTGCATCACTTAAAAAATATAATGCTGTAATAGATGATATCGCGCAAAATTTTAATAAATATAAATTAGGAATTATGAAAATTATACATAAATTTGACCAACGAAGAAATTTTAAAATAAAAAATAATATTTCCACAGAAATGTTAACAAATTCCGTTTTGTTTAAACATATAACACCAGAAGGGCATGATTTACGACTTAGCTTTCCAAAAGTCCATGACAAAACAGCTACGCAAATATTAGTTATGAATGGAGAAAAAATTGTAAAGTCTTTTTATATTCTAGATAATAAACTTTTAAAATTTAATATAAAAAAGAAAACTGACAAATTTGTACATTTTAATCGTAAGATGTATTTTTATGATAATAAATATGTCGAGCAATCAAATATAGAAACATATCTTACTTTGCTGCAAAATAAATTAAAAGATTTAAATACTCAACTTGATACAATTGCGAAATCAAAGGGTAAAAGAAAAAAAACTTAGCATAATGTATTCGTTTTGGTAAAAACTTCCATTAAAACGGATTTAATGTTAATATAAAAAAGAGAAATGCCACGCAAGAGAGAATAAATGTTTAATAAGACACCATTTAAAAAACGAATACTATTTGTCGGAATTCCTGATATGGCATATATCGGAGTGGATGGCTTATTAATGGCAGGTGTAAATATTGTTGGAGTTTTGGGGCCAAAAAAAGATCACAATATGTATACCGACTTTAAAAATTTTATTTTTTCAAGAGGGCTTAATTTTATTGACTTTGATGAACTCGATGAGCCGCAGCTTATTGAAAAAATTAAAGCTCTTGAAGTCGATGCAGCTGTAGTTTGCTCTTATAACTATAAAGTACCTCGTGTTCTAATGGATGCAACAAAAGACGGTTTTATAAATGTACATCCCTCATTACTCCCAAAATATAGAGGCGGGAATCCGTATTCAAGAGTAATTATGAATGGAGAAACAGAAACCGGTGTTACAATTCACTTTATGGATGAAGGTTTTGACACAGGAGATATTATTGCGCAAAAACCTTATCACATTCACTCAAAAGCTACAATGGGAACCATTTTTAATGAATTGAACTTTATCGGCATAGAGCTCCTTTTGCAAGTACTACAAGCATATGAGAATCAACAGTTGCCGAGAATACCACAACCAAAGGGGCATTTTATTGAGGGAAAAGGTTTACAAGATAAAGACTTATTTATAGATTATGAAAAGTCCGCAGAAGAAATTGAACGCTTCATAAGAGCGCTTAATCCGTTTCTGCTTGCAAGCACAACATTTAGGGGGAATGTGATGAAAATTATGAAAGCAGAAGTTGCATCTGATGCTTTTTGTCTGCCGCATCCGCCCGGAACAGTTGCTAAAATAGAAGATGATAAGTTCTTTATCTCAACTTCAAAAGGTTTAATAGTCCCGACAGTTATGCAATTTGGAAGCTTCTTTATGGGTGATAGCAAAGACTTTATACGTATAGTTAATCCTAAAATCGGAGAAGAATTCAGGAGTAAATAGGGTAAATGGAGTTAAATAGGGATAGATAAAAAAACTAAGCTGTTTACATTTGACCATTTTGTTCGTAAATGTAATTAATTATGAAACACTTATACGGAAAGATTAACAAATTATATTGAAAAAGGAGTATATTGTGGATAAACTGAATTTTATAACAGCGGGAGTCCCGCTTAAAGCAGGAAATAAGGGATACGAAGCAGGATTTAAGATTCTTGACGATATGAATTTGGATGGTCTTGAACTGGAATTTGTAAGAGGAGTTCGCATAAGTGATAAAAGCAGAGAAGCTGTAAGTGCGGCGAATAAAATAATAACTGCACATGCTCCATTTTATGTAAATCTTAATGCTCGTGAAGAAGATAAGATTAAAGCAAGTATTCAAAGAATTATTGAAACCGCTGAAACCGCATACTTACTTGGTGGTTTCAGTATAACATTTCACGCAGGGTTTTATTTGGGCATGGATAAAGAATCTGTATACAATCAGATTCGCAAACAAATTAAAATCATTACAGATGAACTAAAAAAAGTTAATAATAAAATTTGGATTCGGCCTGAAACTACAGGTAAAGCAACACAGTGGGGTGATTTGGAAGAAATAATTCGCTTATCTGAAGAATTCGAAACAGTTTTACCATGTGTAGATTTTTCTCACTTGCATGCAAGGTATAACGGTATTTCTAATACTTACAGTGAATTTGCTAATATTTTTGAAACAATCGGAAATAGACTCGGACAAGTGGCATTAGATAACTTTCATGCACATATCGCAGGTATAGAGTATGGCGCAAAAGGTGAGAAAAAACACCTGAATCTCGAAGAGTCTGATTTTAATTACAAAGAGCTTTTAAAAGCATTTAAAGATTTTAACATAAAAGGTGCTATTGTTTGTGAAAGTCCTAATATTGAAGATGATGCAAAATTAATGAAAGATTACTATTTGTCGTTATAAACTATTCAATAAATTCAGGCAAAATTTCATTACTCAACATCATGCCGCGTTCATTAAAAGCGTATCCTTGTTGTGTTTTCACAAAAAAATCCGAATATTTATCTAAAACTTTTTGATATTTTTTTTCAAAATCAATATTATATTTATCCTTAATTTTTGAAATATTTAAACCTTCTGTTTTTCTAAAGCCTAAGAAAATTTCTTCTTCCAATTTTTCCAAATCGGTTAAAAATTTACCGTATTCGTGATTAGTTGGTGTTTCCATGTATTTTTCCAAAGATTCATAGTTTGAATATCTTATACCGTCAACGTAACCATGCGCTGAAACTCCAAAACCATAATATTCTTCATTGTTCCAGTACATTAAGTTGTGTCTTGATTCATAACCTTTTTTTGCGAAATTACTGACTTCATATCTTTTAAAACCGGCATGCGAAATAGTATTATTTATTAATTCAAACATATCCGCTTGAATATCGTCATCCGGAAGATTTTGCGGCGGATTATTTCCCCAATACGAGCCACCCTCTATTTTAAGTCCGTATGTGGAAATATGTTGAATATCTAATTCTAAAAATTTATTTAAGTCTTTTTTTATTCCGGAAATAGTTTGAGTAGGCAGCCCGTAAATTAAATCCAAGCTTATATTATTAAACCCTGCACTTTTAGCGTTTTTGACTGTTTCTATTATTTTTGCCGAGTTGTGTCTTCGTCCAATCAAGTGCAGGAGTTTGTCGTCAAATGTTTGCGAGCCAATGCTCAAACGATTAATGCCTATATTATGAAGTTGTTTTATATAGTTTAAATTCCCATCCTCAGGATTAATCTCAATTGTAATTTCCGCATTATTACTAAGAGGAAATTTATTAATAACTTTTGATAAAAGCTCTATTGAAACTAAAGATGGTGTGCCCCCACCAAAATACAATGTTTCAAGTTTTTCGCCTTTGTAATTTTCACCAATTTCTTTTAGCAATGAATAAATATAACCTGTTATTAATTCGGGTTTATTATATGAAATAAACGAGCAATAATAACATTTTCCATTACTTTTAAGATTACCTTTACAAAAAGGTATATGAACATAACAAGCTTTTGGCATAATTATTCGTCCAATTTAATAAAGTTTGAATCCCATCTAAGATCAAGATATTTTATTTTTTTATTAAGCATTTTAACCTGCGGAACAAGAGTTCTTAGCCTTTGAATCTTGTCATAAACTCCGGCATTAAAACTTCCTAATCTTATATTTACGGTAGGAATTTTTATGTATACATCTCTCGGATCTCTGTAATCAATATATTCTACTTGTTCACTTGATGCATTTTCAACCATTGCGGCAAGTTTTTTAAAGTTGTTTACTTTGGCTTTGTTCCAATTTCTGTAATCATCACCAACACCGTATGTTATAATTCTTACGGTTTTATATTCCGGAGAAAGCGGCATATAATCTCTTCCTATAAGTTTTCCGTCGGAAGAAAAAAATGCGATTGGCGGAACTTCTATATCTGGAGAAATTGTCAATACGGGAGTTCTTTCTATAATAATTATTTTCAACCTTGCTGGATACCAGAAACGCCTTATATAAACATCTTGTACCGGTTCCAACTGTTTAATGCTTTCTTTTAAATTATCAGTTCTTACCAAAAATATTGGTTTTGTTGAAACCTGATTTCTCCTAAGCGCAGATAATATTTTTTGCGAAGGAACAATCTTATTATTAACTATCTCTAAAGCCGGACTGCTTAAACTATCAAAAGCACTAGTATGCAGCCTCCATGCCGGAAGTTTAAGAAGCATGTAACATAATACTATTAATAAAATCAGTATAAAAAGCTTCCACATTATACGCAATTGATTAAGTCTGCGTCTTGATTTACGCACTTGTCGCTGTAGCTTCTTTTGCTGCATACGTCTATTTTGTCGGTATCTTGGGTATTTTTCAAAATCATCGTTTGACATTATTTATTAAGTCCTACGCTATTCAGTATCATTAAAACAAGGTTGTCATAATTAATTCCCATAACTTTTGCCTGAGCCGGTAAATCGCTTGTATCCGTCATTCCTGGATTTGTATTAATTTCTAAAAAGTATGGTTTATCATCTCTAATCATAAAATCAACTCTTGAAACTCCGCTACAACCTGCTGTTTGGTGAGCTTTTACAGCAATATTTTTCACTTTTTCAGTAGCATCTTTACTTAATCCGGTCGCAGGAACTATAAATTCAGATAAACCTTTAGTGTATTTAGCATCAAAATCGTACCATTCAGTTTTTGTCCTAATTTCAAGAATCTCAGTTGCAAACTCTTTACCTTGATTCCCCAAAACGCCAACAGTTACAAAGAAACCGTCAATAAATTCTTCGATTAATACATCATCGTTGTATTTTAATGCTGTTTTAAATGCTTCTTCTAAATCTTCCGGCTTATTAACTTTTGTCATACCAAAACTAGAACCCTCTGAAACCGGCTTTGTAATAAGCGGGTATTGCAAATCCTTTACAGCATTTTTTACATCATCATTTTTATGAACAAAAACTGATTTGATAAGGGGAATATCTTTACAAGTTGAAAGTATCCTTTTTGTGTATTCTTTGTTCATACAAATTGCACTGGACATAACGCCGCATCCGGTATACGGAATTTTTAATATTTCTAAGACACCTTGAATACAGCCGTCTTCACCATATTTCCCATGCATTGTATTATATGCATAATCAAAACCTTGAAGATCATTCATAACGTTTTGTGAAACATCTATTAATTCCGCATTCACATACCCTAGCCTGTGTAATGCGCTCAATACATTTTTACCCGAACGCAAAGAAACTTCTCTTTCAGAAGACATCCCTCCGCATAAAACTGCTACTTTTGCGTCTTTTGGTACAATATATTCCATAATTCTTCCTCTTTTTTTGTTTTGTTACCTAAAAATATAGTTTCAGGTTTTAGCTCAATAGTATACTGTTTTTTTACCGCATTATACATCATAACCATCAAAGTTAAAATATCTTCAGATGTTGCTTCGCCCTTGTTTACAATAAAATTTGCGTGATTATCCCAAACTTTTGCTCTTGGCAAATCAAACGTTTTAACTCCGGCTTTGTCTAAAAGTCTTCCGGCTGAATCGTTATCTGGATTTTTAAATACGCTGCCGGCATTTGGATTTGCAAGTGACGGTTGAATATTTTTTCTAAACTCAAGATTCCTTTCAATGAGAGATTTTATTTCTTCACGAGGAGCTTTTTTTAAGTCAAATTCAGCATGTAAAAGAATATATCTTTCGTCTTGTAAAATTGAGCGTCTATATGAGAATTCCAGTTCATCTTTCCCCTTATACACAACTTCACAATTACTTCTATCAAACAAACAGCATCGCGTTAAACTATCAGAAATACATTGTCCATGCGCACCTGCATTCATGTATATATTTCCACCGATAGAACCGGGAAAGCCTATCATGAATTCGAATCCGCTTAATCCAACTTCTGCTGTTTTTTGAGCTAAAAGCGGGCCTTTTACTCCGCAAGAAGCAAAAACGTGTGTACCTCTTATTTCAAATTGTTTAAGTTCGGTAGTTAATATAATGTCTCCATCATACCCATTTGATGAAAAAAGTATATTAGAGCAACTTCCTAAAACAAGAGCACTTTTATGTTCCCTCAACAATTCTGTTAATTCTGACTGTGTTTCAGGAAAATAAACCTTTTTAACAATGCCCCCAATTTTATATGTCGTTAAATTTTTTATCTCAAAATTTTCTTTAACTTTCAACGTTGTATCCTGCGCTAAACTTGATATAATAAAAGTTTTAATTCAATTAAAGTATAGCACAATATAACATAATTAAAAATAACAAAAAATCCGATGTTGAACACCGGATTTTTAAAACTTTATTAACAGCAATCTCCGCCGCTGAATGAGCCTCCGCCGGAAGAAGCAATTGAACCGCAGCATTCGCCGCCACCAGCTGATGCTATTGAACCTGCCGATTCTCCGCTTTCGCCGTATGCAATTGAACCGCAGCATTCGCCGCTTTCGCAGAATGCAACAATCGCTGCATCACTAGGCCCTGTGTAAAAGCTGCAAGTGTCATATCCACCGCCATCAGGAGTTGAAAGCAATGAGGTCGTTTTTGCAATTAATCCGCCATTAGATTTTGGAGAATTGCCTCCGAAAAATATTTGTAAACCTGTTGAATCTTCTTTGTTTGAGTGAAATGCTAACATATTAATTATCCTTATACCATATCTTATATATATATAAAGTAAAAAATTTTTATCTGATTTCACAACTTAAAAAAAATGTTACAAAAGTTAATATTATTTTAAAATTAAGCAATTTTCCGAAAAGAAAAAACTTTATTTAATTATAGGATGTATTTAGCATAGGTTTGTTATTTTGGAAATCAACAATAATAATCGTAATATATTGTCATTTCATAATCATGCTCAACGGTTCAACGAGGATGATACATCAAAAAATGCTCAAATTGTACAAAATTCACCTGCATTTAAAGGGAGCCTGGATACGATTTTAAATAAATCCGGCTCTATAATGAATAGAATAGAAAATGGCGGATTTTTAGTACTGTTTTTGATTCAGGATTTCCTTGGTATGACTATGCCAAGAACGATTGCAGGTTTTCTAAGAGATAAAGAAGAAACAGGAGAATATAATATTCAAGAAGGATTTGAAGTTCTGGGTAGGGAAGCTCTTACAGGTCCAAGCATGATGGCCGTTGCTCCTCTATCAATCTGGTTAGCTTCTAAAACTGCTATCGGGCAAGCTCCAAGCATAAATACCGAATTGATAAAACGCTACGGAAATAGCTTGAAAGAGATGGTGTCTGAACCGAAATTTGATAAAGGCTTATTAAATAACGCTGAAAAATTTAAAAATACATTCTATAGACGGAATATAGCAAATATTCTTAGACAAACCGCTGGAGAAAAGAGCGTAACAGAAGAGTCAATTAACTATATAATGACTCAGCTTAAAAATTATGAGAATATTCCTAAAGATGCCAAACTCAAGAAATTTATGGGTAAATCTAATTATCGCAGCGAGTGTTTGGAGAATATTACTACTCATATTAATAACTTGAAATACAGTACGAGTGACAATCTTGACATGTTAAGAAAGGTTAAACTCGGTTCTGACAAATTGAAAGATGTGAGAATCTTTGATACCAAGAAAGCTTTTGAAGGTATGATTAAGTACTCAAATGACGCTATAACGGCTAATAAGCATCTTAATAAGCTTGATAGTATTATGGCAGAAAGTATTAAACACAAAGCGTTAGGTAAACGAATTCTGATGAATGTTGGTATGATCACTGCAACATTAGGTGTTCTTTCTGTTCTTCCAAAGATTTATGCTCAAAGTAATACTGCCCCGGGAGCAAGAAAAAATATTCAAACGCAAGAAAATACAGAAAATAATAATCTTACATTTAAAGGTAAAAATCCAAATATTGTCGAAAGGTTAGGTAAATCCGTAGAAAAAAATAAGAATAAATTTGTGTCGTCAGAATTAGAATATAACGGTCACAACTTTACGAATACATTAATGGCAGGTTTATCTGTTTTTGGATTACTTACTCCTAGAGGGTTACGAGCATATAATCGTGCACAAACTGATGATACAGGTAAGAAAGATTTAACAGAGCTTTGGGAAATCTTAATAAGAGACTTAACATCTTCGTTGGCTGTCGTATTTGCAGTACCAATGCTTACCAGAGCTTTTGTAACATCTTATGAAAAAAATACAGGTTTTGTTCTTATGCAAAAAGATAGAACAAAAACCGGTTGGAAAACTGCTATTGACTTGATTAATCCTTACTCAAAAACTCATGTTTTATCAAATGCGGAAATTACAGCTTTGTATGACAATATAAATACTAAAGAAAAAATGGTTAATTTCTGTAAATATATTGATAAAAACGGCGGTGATTTACAAAAGATTCTTTCTAAATCCGAAAATATTAACGAATTGTTCAACAAATCAACTACTCAGTTTGAATCATTGAAAACATTACCAAAAGAAGAATCTAATAAACAAATTATACACTTCATGGAAAACATTGAAAAAAATGCTAAAAAACTTGGTGTATCAACAGATAAGAAATCGATTAACAAGCTTATAACAAAAATTATGAAATCGGCACCAAAAGGTGGTAACAGCAAAATAACTGCAGTAGCAAGAGGTTTAAATTCAATTCCCGGATTGCTTACAACTGTATTTATTTCTCCGTATATTCTTGGTTGGTTTATTCCGCGCTTAACATACAAAAATACAAGACGAATTCACGAAAAACAAGATAGAGAACGTGCCGAAAGAGAAAAACAGAAAATAAATACCGCTGTTTAATTTTTATATCTCAAGATTTAAGTATTCTTTTATTAAATTAACAGGAATAGCAAAACCTATTCCAATATTAGAGATATCATTATCTGGATTATAAATTGCCTGATTTATTCCGATAATTTCTCCGTGTTTATTTAAAAGCGGTCCTCCTGAGGAACCGGGATTAATTGCTGCATCTGTTTGTATTCTGTTTTTTGAATAATCAATCCTTGAAATTATTCCTTGCGTGAGCGTTCCTTTAAATCCAAAAGGATTTCCTATTGCAAGAACTGATTCTCCAACTTTAATTTTTGAAGAGTCTCCTAGTTTTACAGTTTTAAGGTAATATGGTACTGATATTTTTAATAGCGCAATGTCTTTATTTTCTCCGATTTTTTTTATGACATTTGCTTTGTAATCTTCACCATTACTCATCGTAACTATAATGTCACTGCCATCTTCAAGTATATGTGCGCTTGTAAGTATAGTTCCGTTTTTATCTATTATACATCCCGTTCCGCACGACAATCCGTCAGACAATTGTGAATCAACAGAGACGATTGCAGGATTAATTTTTTCGTATATAGAAGCAGGAGAATTATGTTTTAAATCAATACTAAAAGCAGGTACTGATAAAAACAAATATAATAACAAAGATATAATTTTTTTAAACATATACACTCCTTTTCCTATCTATACTTTCGTGTTACAAGTCCGTTTGCAATTCTACCTGTATACTCCATTAGTGATAAATATTGCATGGAGTCAAATTTTAATGTATAATTTTCTACAAAGTTGAAACAATATTAACAATCGACACAAAAAGGAGAAAATTATGTCAAGAATTGAAAGTTTTAAAAGAGCTTTGGAAGAAAAAAGAGCTGTAAAAATTATTGCAGGTATTGATAATTTTAATGCAGAAAGCGTAAAAAAAGTTGTAAAAGCTGCATCTAATTCAGGTGCAAGTGCAATTGATATTTGTGCTAACCCTGATATCGTAGCGATGGTAAGAAGCATGACAGATTTACCATTATTCGTATCATCAGTAGACCCAGAAGAACTTGCCCATGCGGTTGCACTTGGTGCTGATGCAGTTGAATTAGGGAACTTTGATGCTCTTTATAAAAAAGGTCTTTCTTTCTCAGCTGACCAAGTATTGAATCTTGCAAAAAGAACAAAAGAACTTATTGAAGACACTTTCTTCTGTGTAACAATTCCTGGTGAATTAGAAATTTCTGAACAGGTAGAACTTGCAAGAAACTTAGAAGATTTAGGAATCGATTTAATCCAAACTGAAGGTCATTTTTCTAATGAGTCTCCTTCAAACGGAGTTAGAGGTTTGATTGAAAGAGCAGAACTTACAATCTCTAATACGATTGAACTTTCAAGAAATATCGAATTACCTATTATGACAGCGACAGGAATCAATCCGACAACTGCGTCTTTAGCTTTTGCAGCAGGCGCATCTGCTATTGGCTGCGGTTCTTGCGTAAACAAATTAGACTCAGAACTATCTATGATTGCAGTTTGCAGAAGCCTTGTTGAAATTGCCGAACGCAGTACACAATACTCTTTAGAATTAGTATAACGTTTTTTGATAATGAAAATAGGATGGCTCAACGGTCATCCTATTTTTTATCTTAAAATTTCTAAATATTACACAGTCTTAGGCTTGAAATTTCTAAAAAAAACTTTATAATGAAAGTGGAAAAGGAGTGATGTGTATGAATTTTATGAGTGTGCCTGTGTTTAAAACTCAGCAGATGTTTAAAGCTCAACAACAGCAGCAAAAAAAAGACTTGATAAAGAAAAATTATGCAGAAATATACGCACATGAAGCAGCGCATAAAAGTGCAGCAGGTTCACTTGGCGGACCGATTGTAATAGAAGAAAACGGTGAAGGAATTCCTGTTGGCGGTCATGTTTCAATCAAAATGCCATCATTAAATAAAAATAACCCTAAAGAAACAATTGACCATGCAAATACAGTCATTAAAGCTGCATTGGCACCTTCTGATCCTTCCGGACAAGATTATAAAGTGGCAGCCCAAGCCAAATCTATAAAAGCTCAAGCCGAGATTTTACAAAATAAGAAAAAATTAGATTATTTTGCTTAAATATATAGAAAAAGCTCCATAAAAAGGAGCTTTTTAATTTAATAGAAACATTTACAACCAAACGTTTTATGATATAATAGTTTTGGGGAGTATGTGAACAATGTTCGACTACTTTAAAGGATTTATTACAGATAAAAGAAAGAGTTCAAAGAGTACGTATCTATCAATAGAAGTTGCTGGTGTAGGATATTTATTAGAAATATCTGACAGAGATTTCGATTTGATTTCTATTAGCGAGGATAAACCGCAGAAAATTTATTCGATTTTAACTCACAGAGAAGATTCAATGTCTTTATATGGATTTTTGAATAAAGAAACCCGTGATATTTTTCAAATACTTTTATCAGTATCAGGTGTAGGTGCAAAAATGGCAATTGCGCTTCTTAACGAATTTGACGCTTGTGAGGTAATATCCCTTGTAATAGACGGTAACTTTAAGGAGTTAACCAGAGCAAAAGGTGTCGGACCAAAGCTTGCTCAAAAAATAATATTAGAGCTTAAAGATAAACTCATAAAAACGGAACTTCCTAAATCTTCAGTTTCAATTATTCCGCAAACTCAAGCTATTACAGATACTCATGCTGTTTTATTGTCGCTCGGATATGAGGAAGAGGAGATAGAGGATGCAATTAAAAAAGTGATGCCAACTATTGCAAAATCTTCAAATTCAGAAGAGGTTCTTCGAAAAGCTTTAACTACTCTCTCAATGTAAATATTTGTAACTATTTCTAAAAAATATGGCAAAAATATTTTTTCAGAAGGTTTCAAAAGAGTAGAAGAAGGTTAACTATGAAAATCAGCAAAATCGGGATGAACGCCTTTAAAGCAGTAACATCTTCAAGTACAAACCAAACTACAAAGTCAGACGGTTTAGGAAGTCCGTTAGAAAAATCGCCTGATAAAGATTCATTTGAAATATCCGTTGGTTATGTTAATGATGCTCACGGTCAGACAAACAACATGATAAGAATTCTATCAGGTTTAGGCGGAGATTTGGTTTTGTCTGCCGGTGATAATGACATTGGCGATGAAAAAAATAAAGCTATTCATAAAGCTACTTTCAAATTTTTAAACATAGGTAATGTTGTTGCAACAGCTCTCGGTAATCACGAAATGGATACAACTCAAGAAGATTTGATTGATTCATTAAAAGAATATAAAGGTGATATTCTTACAATCAATATGAAAAAAGATATGATTGAAAATGAAGATTCGAAAACCGTGAAAAATCTCGGCAGAGCTCATCTTGAAAAATATTTAAAACCGTCAAAAATCGTTGAAGTAAACGGAGAGAAGATTGGTCTTTTGGGAACCGCACCTATAGACCTTTTGGACAGACTTACTCATCCTAATTATCACACAGATTGTCACGTAGACAAGCTTGATGATAGCATTCAGGATATCCAAAATGAAGTTGATAAACTAAAAGATCAAGGAATTAATAAAATAATCTTGTTATCTCATTTAGGTTTAAAGAAAGACAAACAGGTGGCACAAAACACTAGTGGCATTGACGTAATTATAAGCGGTCACAGTCATGAGCTGGTTGAAGGTATTACTGAGGGAGAAAACTTATTATACTCAGAAAACGGCGAACCTGTTATTTTAACTGAGGCAGGGCGTGACGGTAATTATTTCGGAAAGCTTAATTTAACTTTCTCTAAAGACGGAGTAATTACAAAAGCTCAAAATAATTTAGGCGAAACCGGATTATTCAAGAAAAATTTAGTTAATCAATATATATTTAATGAGATACTAGGCGAGCCTGAAAAAATCGGGCATATTGAAACAGCACCACCGCCACCAAAAACATTAGATGAGGAAAATCCGCACGCAAATTTTGTTTGTGATGTCATGAGGGCAGAAACTGATTCTGATATAGCTATTTGGCACAATTGCGGTGTTAGAAACTTTTTCCATCAGGGGGAAATTAATTCAAGTGATATAAAAGATATTTCACCATTTTTGGATTATGTAGCAGTAGCGGAAGTTCCTGAAAAAACGATGGTTGATTTATTTAAGAAAGCAATCAAGGATACATATTCATCAAGCAGTCATAAACCTGGATTAATTGCCGTTTCAGGACTTGAATATACCGTAAATCCTGAAAAAGGAACGCTTGTAGACATGAACTTTATTGATAGAAACGGCAATATCCACGAAATTGATGTAGATAATCCAAGTAAAACAAAAAAATATAAACTTGTAACTGATGAATTTTTAATGTCTGCAGGAGCCGATTTTAATATACTTGCAAAAGAAGAAGAATATCTGCAAAAATATTCTTATGACAAAGATGTAATGGTTTGTGATTATATAAAACGCAATAGTGAACCTGTAATAATTAACCAAACTGGAAGAATAAAATACGAAAAGTAGGAATATATGAATATTTTAAACACAATAACTCTCATAGCCCCAATTAATAAACAATTACCCGCAAAAAAGCAGGCAATACCATTTAAGGCGGAAAACAATTTTGAGAGAACTCCTCAGAAAGATTCTTTTGAACTAAAAATCGGATATGTTAATGATTTACACGGTCAAACAAATAACATGATGAGAATTTTATCAGGTATAAAAGGTGATATTGTCTTATCAGGCGGAGATAATGATATAGGTGACGAAAAAAACAGACCCGTTCACGATGCAACTGCTAAATTCCTAAATCTTGCAGGGATAAGAGGCACTGCACTTGGAAATCACGAAATGGATACCATGCAAGGTGATTTAAAAGAAACAGCATCAAAATTTAACGGTGATATTTTAGCTATAAACATTGAACAACAACCTTTTGAAACTCTTACAAAGGAAGAAATAGATAATTTTAACAAAGCTGATATAAAGGATTTTATTAAACCATCAGTTATTGTAAATGTTAAGGGAGAAAAATTAGGGCTTATAGGAACAACCCCAATAGATTTGACAGATAGAGCTACACACCCTGATTATCATAAAGATTGTATAGCACACGATTTAGCGACTACAACATTATTAATTCAAGGAGAAATTGATAAGTTAAAAGCTCAAGGGGTAAATAAAATAATATTATTATCTCATTTAGGTATTGAACGTGATAAAGAAGTCGGACAAAATACAGATGGAATTGATGTTATAATTGGCGGACATACTCACGAGCTTTTGGAAGGAATAAAAGAAGGAGAAAATCTTATTTATTCTAAAGCAGGAGAGCCGATAATAATAACGGAAGCCGGAAAAGACGGCAAGTATTTTGGAGAATTAAACGTCACTTTTGATAAAAACGGCATTATATCAAAAGCTCAAAACAACTTAGGTGAAACAGCACTTTATCACAGAAATTTAGTACATCAATATATGTTTAATCAGATATTGGGAACACCTGAATTAGTCGGTGAAATTGAATATGCGCCGCCAGCTCCGAAATCTCTGTTAGAAGAAAACCCCCACGCTAATTTTATGTGTGATGCGATGCGATATGAAATGGACGGAGATATTGCAATTTGGAATAATGCAGGAACAAGAAATTACTTTAAAAAAGGTGTTATAGACTCAAGTGACATAAGAGAAATCGCTCCGTTTGCGGATAACATATCTGTTGCAGAAGTCTCTGAAAAAACACTTGTAACTGCATTTAAAAAAGCAACAGAAATTAGTTTTGTATCTCAAGGACACAAACCCGGACTTCTTGGTGTCTCAGGATTAAATTACACAGTAAGTCCGACAAAGAAAACAATTGTAGCTATGAATTTTGTTGATAAAAATGGCGTGGAACATCCGATTGATATAAATAATCCGCGTGAAGACAAAAAATATAAAGTAGTTGCGGATTCTTTTATAATGTCATGGGGCGCAGATTATGATGTATTGTCACCAAAAGAAGAATGTGTAGAATATCCATTCAATAAAGCCTATTTAACTTGTGAATATATAAAACATTTAAATAAGCCTATTATAATCAATCAAACAGGAAGGATAAAATACGAGGGGTAAATAACAAGGGGTAAATAGCAAGGGGTAAATGACAAGGGATAAATGACAAATAACTATAAATTGAATTCTAAACTGAAAGACTATAATAATTTCGGGTATGAAGACTAAACAATTAACTTAGTAAGTGACTCTTGTACAAGTGGTCAACAATATTTTTAGTTGCAATTAAAGATGGTGATACATTGAAAAATGGTATTTTTCTCCTAAAACAAGATTCTTGTAAAAAACTATTAATGAGCTTTTTAAATATGTGTTCTGCAGATTTTAAAAGAATGATACGTAAAAATAGAATCTATAAAAGTAATCTCTAATTGAATAATGCACTAATAAATTCTTTTGCATCAAATTCTTTTAAATCTTCCATTTTTTCTCCGACACCCACAAGCTTAACGGGTAACCCGAGTTCTTTTGCTATTGCCAAGATAATTGCTCCCTTTGCAGAACCATCAAGTTTAGTTAGTGCTACAGAGGTTAGATTTACACATTCTTTAAAAACTTTAGCCTGCTGTAATCCGTTTTGACCTGTATTTGCATCTAAAACAAGTATGCACTCTCTTAAGTATTCCGATGCATGTTTATCAATAACATTTTTAATTTTTGATAATTCTTCCATTAAGTTGAATTTATTTTGCAACCTTCCTGCTGTATCAATTAAGATTACATCGTAATTTTCGTTTAACCCTTTTTGAATTGTTTCATAGACAACAGAAGCGGGATCTGCCTTATCACGCCTTATAATATCCGCCCCTGAACGCTTAGACCAGATATCAACCTGTTCTTCCGCTGCTGCACGGAATGTATCTCCTGCAGCAATTAATACTCGCTTTCCTTCTTGTTTAAATTTATACGCAAGTTTTCCGATAAGGGTTGTTTTTCCGGCACCGTTAACCCCTGTTATAAAATAAATATTTAATTTATTCTCTTCATACTTTAAAGCAGGAGAACCTGTAGTATCAAGTATTTTTATGAATTCATTCTGTAAAAATTCTTTTACTTGGGATGGTTTAATTCTATTTTGACCTCTCAATTTATCTACTAATTCCGTTGCAAAATCTACTCCCAAATCTGCACTGATTAACATGTCTTCCATATCATCCAATACGAATTCTGAAAATTCTTCCTCATCAGAGACAGCATCTACAACATTTCCTATTAATGCTTGTGCCGTTTTCGATACAGTATTTTTCAATTTATCAAAAAGATTAAACATCCAAACTCCTTTAATACTTACTTCTCATATACATATATATATTCAAAAGAACCAAGGTTTTTTTCCAATCTGTAACCTAATGCTTTTAATATGCGGCTGCTAATATTGTATTCTTGCGGAAAACTTTCAATCATAATCACAGGTTTGTATTTTCTGATAGTTTTAACTGCGCCTGTCAAAACCTTATAATCCATTCCTTCGACATCAATTTTTATTAAATCTATTCTTTTTTCTGATAATTTTAAAGAATCAAGAGTTATTAGTGAAATATTTCCTTCATTATTTATTTGTAACCGAGTGCCGCCAATATTTGTAGGATCATAAGTTTTTATTTCACCTTTTGAATCTTCATCAGATAAACCTGCTTGATATATATTTACAATATTTTCAAGATTATTTATTTTTATATTTTTTTTCAAGATTTTAAATGTTGTAGGAACAGGTTCAAAAGCATATATTTTTTTAGCATTTACTTCATTCGCCCAATATAAAGTGTGGTTTCCAATGTTTGCACCTATGTCTATTATTATAGCGTTTTTTGCCGGTATGTATTCTTTTGTTTTTACCAAAAATCCTTGTTCAAAATAGGATTTATTTCTATATAGTAAACCTTGTATCAAGTCTTGTTCATAGTTAGGCAGATAAAATTTAGAATTAAATACATCTACAATAGGAGTTTTTTTTATTGTGACTTCCTTTGCAGGTACAATCTGTACCTTTTTAACATTATTGCTTTTCTGAAGCGGTACTTTTTGTTCAGCAGACGTTGACAAGACTTTTATTCCGTCTTCATAGACATCTGTTACACCATTGTAGGATATTGTGATTGTTGTCATAAACTATCCTTAAAATTTTATTTTAACCCGTTTTCAACAATTACCTTTGCTAAAATACCATTTACAAAAGATGAAGAATCGTCTGTTGAATATTTTTTTGCAAGTTCAACTGCTTCATCAACAATAACTTTTATCGGCGCCCCTTTTGTATACAATAATTCAGTTATTGAAATTCTCAAGATGTCCTTATCCATTTTAACCAATCTTGAAATATCCCAACCATTAGAATATTTTTGGATTTCATTATCGATAGTCTTATGATTAATTTTAAATTGTTCTGCAATCTCTACCGTATAATTTTTAACTTCAGATTGATTTTCTAATGTCGTGAATTCAGCTATTTCTAAAGCTAAAATTGCTTTTTCGGCTACATCAAGCATTGTATCAACTTTCTTAATCATTTCATCTGTCATTGGAATCTGCACCGGCTTATTTTTTGCACCCAGAGGACGAGACAGATTAGATTCGTGTTCTGCTTCATAAGAATCTAAAGATTCTTTTATATCAATGAGTGAACCTACTGTTAAGTTTAATTCTTCCATTGCTGAGTTAGATAAAATTCTTACGGATTTTACCATAATATCTTCAAAATCTTTTTTTGAATATTTTGTTATTTCTTTTTCAAATTGCGAAAATAATATAAGTGCGAGTTCTCTCGCAGCACGTCTTGCTTGCATAAAATTTCTCCTATAAATTATTATAGAAGAATTCTATCATGAAATATAACTAAAATAAATGTATTCAAATTATTAGCCTTTGGCTGCTGCTACTCCTTTGACAGAAGAAAAAGCACTCAATTTTCTATTAATTTCGTTAGCTGTTTCTAATGAGCCATTTGCTTTATCTAAAAGTTCATTTCCTGCTTGAACAGCTTGCTCTCCAGCCTCTTTTTCATATCTGCCTGTCGAACCGAATAAACTTCTGAAAAAACCACCTTTTACTTCTGTTTCAGCAAGCGGTTTCCCTTTTTCTACTGTCGTTTCACCATAGTCTGTTGCAATTTTGGCTCTGGTTTTATAAGAATTTTGCATTTCTACATGTTTAGATTTAATACTGTTTATACCGTCTTTTGTACTTTTTTCACTTTCTCCGGTTAAGTTGAATATTTCTTCTTGTTTAGTATACAGTTCCCCGCATTTTTCTTTAAGCAACTCTCGTTCTTCTTCTGTAATAGTACCGTTTTTTTCCTTTTCTTGGAGTTGCTTTATTTCTTTTTGAATAGTTTTAATTTCTTCTTGGAGTGCTTCTATTTTTGATTGAATATTGCCATTCAATACATTCAACTGAGAACTAAGATTATCTATTTCAAGTAAATATTGATTTTGATCATCTACTACGTCATCATAACTAATCGTCATTGCTTGACAAACAAAAGTTAGTGCTTTTACTGCATTTACCTCTCCGCGCAAAAACCAACATTCTCCAATTCCTTTATCCTTGACATTTTGATGAAAATCAGATGCAGTAGTATCTTTTCCCAACTGCCAAACATCATTAGTAACTTTAATAGATGACATGCTTATATCCTCATCTTTATTCTTACATATATATAAAAGTTTTTTTGCTCGCTAAATTTCAAAATTTAAAAATTTTGTTACAGAGGATGCGGAAAAAGTCGAAAAATGACAATTTTTCGAACTTTTTCAAATCCGACCTTAGGTGTGTGAAAGTCAGACTAGGTGCGG
>CADBTL010000129.1 GCA_902797575.1 uncultured bacterium | reverse complement strand
TGCGGAAAAATTAAAATTTTCCCTGCAAACTCTGGGGAACGGTTTCAAATCAGACTACGTGCTATCCCGCACCTAGTCTGATTTTCAGACACCTATAGTCGGATTTAAAAAAGGTCGAAAAATTGTCATTTTTCGACTTTTTCCGCATCCTCTATAATTAAAAAATTAATGAACAATATATTGTAATAGCAAAAAAAAAATTCAGCAGTTTTATAGTATTATAGAAATACAAATGAATTTAATATAATTATGGAAATTACATTAAGTCAATCATTTAATCAATTTACAAATAAAGCTTCAGTTTCAAATAAAATATCTGCGAGCAGCAGTTTATCTGCAAAAAGTTCAGATAATAACACATTACATAAAAAAGAAAATTTTGGTTCGGCAATAACTATAGCTACTTTTGCAACTGTCTTAAGTATTTTCATGTTATCCAGAGGTTTTCAAAAGGGTACAGGCAAAGTTTTAACAAAACTAAAAGGATACTTGGAAGGAAAAAGAGATTTATCATCTATATCAGACTCATCTAAAAAGACAAGGTTTTATGCATATTCAGCCAGAAAACTTAATTCTTTTATTAAAAAATTAGAGAGTGTAAATAATATAAACTCTTTAAAAGATATTTTATTTATGAAACTTATGTATAAAACAAAAACGACAGAAAATATACATAAAGCTATCACTAATTATTTTGAAAAAGTATCAAGAAAAACTGTTATCAATTCATATAAAAAAACTGATAAATATTTTAAAGAGATGAACGAATCCCTAGATAAGCTGGACAATTTTATTCTCAAAGATTCACCAGACGAAAAAATAATTTACAAAAATAAAGAATATACAAAAAGAGAACTTGTCAACTTAGCTCGTACAAACAGAGATATAGCATCTATGTTTGCACAAAGTTTCATGTCTAAGTCAGCTTTAGATATAAGATACGATCACATTAACAAAGCTACTAAAGATTTACCGCTAATGTTTTGGGATGCATCTTTTAAAGATTTTTGGACAAAAAATAATAAATTCAAGCGCAAAGAAATGTGGCAAACATTTATAGCAGAAGCGCAATTAAAGGGAGATAAAAAAAATCTAACCGCTATATTTGATGAAGCCAGAGAAGTATTATCTTACACAAGTTCTGACAAAACCAAACGAATGCAAAATTATATACGCAGAATTGATAATATTATACCTCCTAATGACAGAGAAGGAATTAATATTATAGAAAAACTTGAATGGCTAATCAAAAATCCTGATGAATTTGCGCAGAAAAGTGAAATTTTCGTTAAAGAATTACAAAAATTAAAAAATCACAGAATACCAATATCAGATATAAATATTGCTAAAACGAATGAAGAATTCATCAAAAACAATGTAGAAACTTTAATAACATTAGCAAATGAAACTGCCACCGGAGAAATTCAAGATATGCTTGCAATTTATTATAGAATTGCACCATATGAGTTGGATAAATCAGGAGCACTTCTTGCTGTAAAAAAAGCAGTACATTCATTTAAGAAGTCTGTTAATCTCGAAAGTGAAGAGTTTTTTGATAAAGTAAGAGATTTAAGACTAGGTTCCGCACCAACTGATGTACTTACTATTTTACTTTCATTTATAGCTTTGTCATTTGGCTTGGGGTATGCTCAGGATAAAGATAAGAGAATATCTGTAATGTTAAAATCAGGTATTCCTATAGTCGGTGCAATTGCAACCACAACCTTCACTGCAATGAGACTTGTATCAGGCGGTAAATCATTAGCACTTGGATTTTTGTCTGGCATAGTATTGAATCAAATCGGTAAAATTGCCGATTATGTAAGAAAAAATGCTAAACCTTCTAATATAAATGATAATTCAGAAAAAAGAGCTTAGATCATTCTGAATCCAAGCTCTTTTTTGTTAATAGAATTATTTTCTACTTATCATCCAATGCAGCAACTCCTGGTAACACTTTACCTTCTATAAATTCAAGTGATGCACCGCCACCTGTTGATACGTGAGTAAAATCTTCTGCTTTAAAGAATTTCTTAGCTGCAGAAACTGAATCACCACCACCTATTACGGATGTAGCACCATTCTTGGTAGCTTCAACTACTGCTGCAAGAACTGCTTTAGTACCTTCAGCAAACTTAGGATTTTCAAAAGCTCCAACAGGTCCGTTCATCAAGATTGTCTTAGAAGATTTTATAACATCTGCAAATGCTTTTCTTGATTCTTCACCGGCATCAACACCTTCAAATCCGTCTGGAATTTCGTTAATTTTAACAAATTTATTAGTACCGTTACCTGAAAAATCATCTGTTACTAATACATCTGTAGCCATAACGAGTTTTACACCTTTAGCTGCGGCTTTTGCTTCAATTGCTTTTGCTACTTCAAGTTGATCGTCTTCGCAAATAGAATTACCAATTTTTCCGCCATTTGCTTTCACAAATGTATATGCCATACCACCGCCGATAATCATATTATCAACTTTGTCTAATAAATTTTCCAAAACACCGATTTTTGAAGAAACTTTAGCTCCACCTACAATAGCAGTGAATGGACGAGTCGGATTATCTAATGCTTGAGATAAGCATCTGATTTCTTTTTCCATTAACAAACCGGAAACAGCAGGTTTAACTATTTTTGCTAATTTAGCTGTAGAAGTATGATTTCTGTGAGCAGCTCCGAAAGCATCATTTACATAAAAATCACCAAGCTTAGCCAGTTCTTCTGCAAAAGTCATATCATCATCTTTAGCTTCTTCAGCTTTGTAATAACGAATATTTTCCAAAAGTGCGATTTGGCCATCTGCGAGTTTTGCTACATATGGTTCAGCTTCTTCTACAGAAGGTATGAAGACAATTTCTTCGCCAAAAACTTTTGCCATATATTTTGCAACAGGTTCAAGCGTAAATTCAGGATTTTTTTCTCCTTTTGGTCTTCCCAAGTGAGCCATAAGAATAATTTTAGCACCTTTTTCTTTTAAATAACTTACAGTAGGAACAATTGCTTGAATTCTTGTATCATCTGTTACATTTTTGTTTTCATCAAGAGGTACGTTAATATCTACTCTTACAAGAGCTCTTTTACCCTTAATGTCACCTAAATCTTTAATTGATTTTTTCATGGTTTATTCCTTTCTTCTTATTTGCATGTATATTGTATCACGAAATATTTTAGTAATATTGTTGGATTATTAAAATTATGACTTTATTATATTATTTTTATTCTTTTTTTTGCTTTCAAGTACAACTTTTTTGCATTATTGCAAAATAAATCTTCAATAATTTTTTCTGAATTTTCTTTTAAAGCATTGTCATTTCTAATTGCAAATTTAATATCATCCACAAATTTTGCATAATCGTTTAAAGCTTCAGGGTATGTCCAATCATGGAATCTTGCTAGCGGAACATCCGTTCCGAATAGCAGCCTAAAAGACTGATCTCCGTGTGGCCAATTAGGATTGTCTATACCTTTCAATTCCTTAATTGCTTTTACTATATGCTCTTTTGGAGAATGTTCTTCAATTTGAGGATTATCAATATCAACCCAAGATATATCAGCATATAAATTTGCATCATTATTTCTTATAGATTCCAGCAGTATGTTAATAGCTTTATCATGAGCTTGATTCCATCCTGAACCCATATGTGCAAGAACAAATGGAATTTTTGGATATTTTTTTGCTGCTTTGTATATAAATTCAGGATCAGAATACGGTTCTTTATTTGATAAAAGTATACCGTTTTCATCTACATTTACTGCTGTATGGAATAAACATGGCAACTTATATTTTTCTGCAAATTTATAATAAGGTTCATATTGGGAATCTAACGGAGAAATCTGCTGGAAAGTAGGATGAAATTTTAAGCCAACAAAGCTATTTGGATTTTCTTGAAATAGTTTTTTTATATTTTCAATATTTCCGTTTGCCGGATTACAGGAAGCTAAAACAGCATAATCTGAGTCTCCTTCCAAAGCATTTTTCGTATCAGAATTACCTATAAATTCATCTTTTACACCATGAAGAACATCCAAATCAGAAACAATCATCTTTTCAATTTTATCTCCGTTAGGAAGAGGAGACTTTACAAAAACATCAAGACTTCCTTTTGTGTACAATTTGCCATCGTGAGTACCAACATGTGCATGTGAATCAATAATTCTACTCTTAAATAATAAAGGAGTTATTCTTGAAATATACATATTATAACATTCTCCATTTGTTGAATGGCTATACTTATCCCCAATGCTAATATTATACTACGAAAGCTTATTATATAGCTTTACTTATTTTTTTGTGAACTTCTTAGATATAATGCAGCTCCTATGAACATTGCGGTACTAACAAGTAATTGCATGAACATTGATGGTGTTTCTAATGGTGGTTTAAGCAGATCATCCTTAATAGCATTAACTGTAGAGAAACAACTTCCCCACATAGAATAAACTGACGGTCTGTCGGAACCTTCGCAATTAGTCTTGTGAAATATTACTTGACCTTGAGGATTTATGTCATATATCAGTTTTTGGTCCCTATCTATAAATTGACCAAGTATATTTAATTTTTTATGTTCTATTACATTTTCATCAAATACATCTGAAATCTTATAAAGTTTATCAGGTATATCCGAAGTAGAAGCATTTCTTCTTACTAAATTGCGATAAATTGAAGTTTCCTTTGCTCCTGCATTAACATCATGATAATCAAGACCTACAAATTTATTTAAATTTTCAACTCTTGTTTTATTGTCAAATTTTTCATGAGGGAAATCAACTGTTTTTCCATCATGGAAACCATACCCTTTTATATTCCCGTTGAAATCTCTTATCGGAGTAAAATTATATACACCTCTTGCTTCTGCATTTACAAAACCGTCTTTTGCGGAAAAAATGTAATTTTTATTGTTTGCCCCGTTTACATTTACTATATTGGCATCACTCATAGACAGTAAATTAAAATCATAATAATTTTTATTATCCATTTCACGCAGAAGTTTTGCAACAACTCCGTTTGTGTCACTACCGGTAGAGATATATTTATACAATTCCTGATTAATACCATATTTTTTAGCAAACCATTTTATTGTATTATCAGCTCCATTACCCGCCGGTAAAAAAACTTTTATTCCGTTTTTTTTCATTTGATTAATTAAGTTAATTACACCGTATGCATTTTCCATATGCTGATCTACACGGTCCATATACCCGACTTCTTTTTTATATTTATCAGGATTGTTATAAATAGCAGCAAGATATCGCATTAATAAAGCTTTTTGCGCCTTAACATTTCTAAAATTTACTGTAGTTTTATTACCTGTATACACCTTCAATCTATCTGCTAAATTAAGGACAGGTACACTAACTAAACCTAATATCGATACATAATCTCCTTTTTTGAGTTGGTTACCGAACAATAATTCCTTTAGTTTCTCTTCAACGCTATCCATTCTTTTTAAAGCTTCCGCTTTTTTACAACATTCTACATGATGCATTTGTAAATCGTCGACTTTATTAATATTTTTTAGTACTGACTTTGCGAAATGCTCCATTTGATTTGCATGAGAACCTCCGTCAATAATGTGAACTTTAGATTTAAAGGATGTTTTATTTAATTTTTGCTGAGATATCGTACAATTAAATAATGTTTTCATAAACACACACCTAAAATATAAATGATCGTTGATATTTTAGGTTATGTTATATCAAAGCAGTTTTATTGTCTACTAATTGTTAAATTTTGTAAAAATTAATATAAAACAATTAAAGTTTTTCAAAAAAATACCGATAATATATAAATAATAAAGGAGTTTTTATGACTGAAATTAATCCGTTGATAGTACAAATACAAGATTATTTGCAAAAAGGAGAAAAAACATCCGGAGCAACTACCCCGGATGAAGAAACATTGCACGCAGATGTAAAT
>CADBTL010000128.1 GCA_902797575.1 uncultured bacterium | reverse complement strand
GCACCGGATACAATTTCTACAAGTTCTTGCGTAATAGCACCTTGACGTGCCTTATTATAGTCAACGGTAAGTGTTGTAATCATTTCTTCTGCGTTATTAGAAGCTGCTGACATTGCAGTCATTCGAGATGCCAGTTCACTTGCATTTGCCTCAAGTAATGCTTGATATATCGAATTTGTTATATACATTGGAACTAATTGCTGCAATATTGCGTGAGGAGACGGTTCAAATACCATCAAAGGATCTATATCGTGTTCATTTGCTTTTTCAACTTTTACTGGCAAAATTTCCCATGTCACAACGTTATAAGACATCATGTTATTAAAGTGAGTAGTAAAAATATCAATGCTATCTAACTCACCTTTAACAAAATCTTCAGCTAAATCTTCGGCAATAAGAGTTGCTCCTGTTGCGGTCGGATTATTTGCAATTGCCATATATCCTTTTTTCAAAATAAAATCATCACTTTGTTTGTGCTTGAAAGCTGATATAGCTTTTTGTCCTATTGGATAGACATAAGTCTTTATACCGTTTTCTTTATTTTCTTTTATGCGTTTATAAGCTGCTTTAATAACATTTGCATTATAAGCTCCAGCAAGACCTTTGTTAGAAGTCATAACAAGCAAGCCTTCCGCTTTTACATCTCTCGGTTTAATCAGTTCTGCATAATTATCTAAAGCTCTCTCTACTTTCAAGCCATGTGAAGAATACTCATTAACAGTCGCCAGCATTTTCCTAAATAAATGCAACAGTTCATCAGAAAAAGGTCTTGCAGCTTTAACAGTTGATTCTGCTTTTTTTACTTTAGCAGCCGCAACCATCTTCATTGCTTTAGTTATCTTTTTAGTATTCTGAACAGAGGATATTCTGTTTTTTATGTCTTTTAAGTTTGGCATTTTCCCCTCATTAATTTAAAATGTAAAAAGCAAAATGGAAAAGAGTACTAAATAAGTTATTTTACAATTAGTTTTTTATTATTTAGGATAAAACAAGTTTCCATTTTTAACTTTTCATTTTCCACTTACAAAGTTTTTCCGTATTCTTCCAGTTTTGCTTTTAAAGTTGCAATATCCTCATCAGAAAGCTTTGCACCTTCATTTAAAGCCTTATTCAATTCAGGAAGATTAGCTTCAAAATATTCAAACCAACCGGTTTTATATGCAGTTATATTTTTGTTATCAATTTCATCTAAGTAGCCTTCGTTTGCAGCAAACAGAATTGTAACTTGCTGAGCTACCGTAAGTGGTTTGTATTGTGGCTGTTTAAGTACTTCTGTAAGCTTTTGACCTCTAAGAAGTTGTTTCTTTGTTGCTGCATCAAGGTCAGACGCGAATTGAGCAAAAGCTTCTAATTCTCTAAACTGAGCTAAATCAAGACGAAGTTTACCTGCAACTTGTTTAATACCCTTTGTTTGAGCTGCACCACCAACACGAGAAACCGATATACCTGCATTTATTGCCGGCCTTACACCTGAGTTGAACAGTGAAGTTTCCAAGAATATTTGTCCGTCTGTAATTGAGATTACGTTAGTCGGAATATACGCAGAAACGTCACCTGCTTGAGTTTCAATGATTGGAAGTGCAGTAATACTACCACCGCCGAGTTCATCAGAAAGCTTAACAGCTCTTTCCAGTAATCTTGAATGCAAATAGAATACATCACCAGGGTATGCTTCACGTCCCGGCGGTCTTTTAAGAAGCAAACTCATTGCACGATATGCCTGAGCGTGCTTTGTCAAATCGTCATATACAATAAGAACGTGTTTACCTTGTTCCATAAATTCTTCTGCAATAGCAACACCTGCAAACGGTGCTATATATTGGAGTGGCGCAGGTTCATTTGCCGTAGATGCTACGATAATTGAATAATCCATTGCACCGTGTTTTTCTAGCGTTTTTGCAATTTGAGCAACAGTAGATGCTTTTTGACCGATTGCAACGTAAATACAAATTACATCGCCACCTTTTTGGTTAATAATTGTATCAATCGCAACTGCTGTTTTACCGGTCTGTCTGTCACCAATAATTAACTCTCGTTGACCACGGCCAATCGGTGTTAAAGCGTCAATTGCAGTTAATCCTGTTTGAAGCGGTTGATGAACTGATTTTCTTGCTACGATACCCGGTGCAACTCTTTCTATCGGACGGATTTTATCAGAACTTATATCACCCTTGCCATCAATAGGGCGACCTGTAGGGTTAACTATTCTGCCGATTAAAGCATCTCCGACAGGAACTGATGCTATTCTGCCGGTTGTTTTTACCGTCATACCTTCTTTAATATGAGTATATTCCCCAAGTATAACTACACCGACATTATTTTCTTCCAAGTTAAGAGTTATACCTAAAGTACCCTTTCCGTCTTCAAATTCAACAAGCTCATTTGACATTACATTGCGTAAACCATATATTCTTGCAATACCATCACCTACTTCAAGAACACTTCCAATATTAGAAACTTCTGCCTTCGCTTCATAGTTTCTGATATTTTCTTTTAGTATTGAGCTGATTTCATCAGGATTTATTACTGCCATTTTTGCCCTTTCTTTATAGTTTTTATTGTTTTGTTTGTCTACATTTTTACAATATTTTCGGTTAGCTTATCCAATTTATGCTTAACACTGTTATCAACTACAGTATCGTTAATATTGAACACTAAACCTGCGATAATATTAGAATTTACACTCCAATCGACTTTTACATCTTTATGTAGTTTTTCAGCGACTCTATTTCTAATATCATTTTTTCTTTCATCGTTTAAATCTATTGCGGAAGTAATATCTACTCTTACAATATTTTTGAGAACTTCTAATTCTTTTTCAAATTCATCTGCAATCTCAGTAATAAGATTCAAACGCTTTTTCAATGTTAATACAAACAGAAAATTGTATATTATTGGCATAATCCTGTTTTGAAAAAGCTTGCAAATGACAATCTGCTTCTCTTCTGTCGATATAGAAGGATTATTAATAACATTTGACAATTCCTCAGAAGACTGAAAAGTATCCGATATGTTTCTAAGTTCGTGCAACACCTGTTCCTTAGATATAGATTCGTCTTCTTTAGTTAATTCTATAAGGGCTTTTGCCCATTTTTTTGACGCAAGTTCAGCCATATTATAAATTCACTCCGTTTATAGCTTCTATGCTTTCATCTATAAGTTTATTATGCAAATCATAATTATTACTTAATTCATTTATGATTTGCTCTTTTGCTACTTCAACCGATGCTATTGAAGCTCTGCGCATTATATCATTTTTTAAAACTTCAGTTTTATTGTTTATTAGTTTTAAAGTATTAGCTTTTATATTCTCAGTAGACTTGTTCGCTTCCGATATGATTTGCTCTCCAACAATTTCGGCATTCTTTTCCGACTTATCAATAATTTGATTAACTTCATCTTGCAAAGAAGAAAGCTTATTCTCAATTGACTGTAAATTACTTTCAGAAGTTTCTTTTGCATTTTTAGAATCATCAATCTTATCCGAAACTATTTTAGCACCTTTATCCAAGCCGCCTAAAACATCCAATTTTACAAAAATAAATACAATAATACTTGCAAAAATTATAAAATTGAATAAATTTGTCCGAGCTATATAGTCCAAAAACGTTTCAAACATTGATTACCTTTCTATAAGTATCACCTATTTACACCCTACTTGAAGCATTTACCTTTGTTATTTACCTCTTTTCGTTATAGAGAATCTCATTTACTTTATCACTATTAAAACCTTGAATCTCACTACGGTACCCAAGAATTTTTTCAACAATATCGTTTGCCAAATCAGTCATTTTCCATTTTAAACTTTCTTTTGCTTCGTTTGAAATACTATTTAAATCCGAGTAAGCTTTATCAAGTTCTTCATGCGACTTATTTTGAGCATCCTTAATAATATTTGTTCTTTGCTCTTTAAATTTAGCAAGGCATTCATTGTACTTACCTCTTGCACTTTCTTTTGCGGCAAGGATTTTCTCATTACGCTCTTTTGTAAGTTCATCAACTTTTGCATTATTATCATTTGCACACTGATAATTTCCGTCAATAAAATCATTTCTTTGATTTACAATTTTACGAACAGGCTCATACAACATTTTGTTCATTATGAAAACAAATGCTAAAAATGAAATAATTGCTGCTAAAAAAGTTCCGTTAAATTCCATACATTTTAAAATCCATTGTTATAATTCGTGCAAATGAGCACATTCTATTTAGTTATGTAAATAAGCTTTTATATACTGATGCTCTATTTACTTCTAGCCCATCATTCCTGAAAGTTTCATAGCAATAACAAGAGCATAAATTGCACATGCTTCTGCTAAAGCTGCACCTACTAAAAAGAAACCTACGGCTTTACCTGCTATTTCAGGTTGTCTTGCAATTGATTCTAATAGACCTTTTGTAGCGATACCGATACCAAGTCCTGCACCAACTGCACCAAAACCCATTGCAATACCTGCACCTAATTGTGCTAAATCAGAAATTGTTTTTACTTCTTCCATTGTTCTCTCCTTCTTATTTTATATTTTAATGTTCTTCATTTACTGCTGTTGCAATATAAACCGTTGTTAGCATTGTGAATACAAGAGCCTGAACGCAAGCTACAAGTATTTCAAAAAACATGATTGGAAGCGGCAGCCCCCAAGCACAAATTCCTAGCAAAGCTCCGATTAAAATTTCTCCTGCCAAGATATTTCCGAATAAACGTAAGGCAAGTGTTAACGGTCTTGTAAAGAATTCCAGTATCTCAACCAACATAGAGATTATTCCGACAAACGAAAACTCGTGGAGTAAGAATTTGCCTTTTTTCTTTATTAAGCCTGCTGCAACATAGTATACCAAAACTATTACAGCAAGTGCTGCTGTCATATTTATATCATTTGTCGGTGAAGCAAATTCGCCATGCTTCAGTTCCAACATTTTTAAAGGAAGCTGTCCCATTAGATTTGCAGTAATTATAAATAAAAATAGTGATGCTATAAGCGGGAAATGTTTTTCACCATTCTTATTAATCATTCCGCTAACAAGCCCGTTAAGATATCCAAGAATACCCTCTGCCACATATTGTAATTTACCAGGAATAATAGAAAGCTTTCTGGTTACAATAAATGCAACTATAATTAAAAAAAACATAGCCGCCCACATTGTAACAAGGGTATCCATATTAAATGCAATAGGATGACCTGATATAACGGTGTTAACTATCCAATGCCCTTCACTCATTAATAACCTCTCTTCTTATAGCTAATAATATCATAAATATTAAACTCGTGCAACGAAAAAGAGTTTTTACACTATATGTACTAAATATATTCTTCAGTTGATACTTTAATATAAGCTATATGAAATCAATCTAAGACCATGCGCATTTATCTTACATATCAAGTCCCAAGTCTAAAGTCGGGGCTTTGGCAACAATTGCACTCGAAGAAATTATATCAACTCCTGTAGAAGCAATGTCTTTAACTGTATTTAAGTGAACATTCCCGCTAGCTTCAACTATAGCCTTTCCATTTATAAGCTTTACGCATTCTCTCATTTGTTCTAGTGTCATGTTATCAAGCATTATAATATCCACTCCGCATGACAATGCCTCTTTAACTTGTTCTAATGTATCACATTCAACTTCTATCTTATGAGCATGAGAGATATTCTGTTTTAGTTTTTTTATGGCATTAGTTAAAGAGCCTGAAAATTTTATATGATTATCTTTAATCATTGCACAATCTGAAAGATTAAACCTATGCAATGCTCCACCGCCGATTTTAACTGAATATTTTTCAAATGCTCTGAAACATGGTGTCGTTTTTCTTGTATCAACAATATTTGCTTTGTATTCACCGATAGCTTTTTTGTATTTATTAGTTTCTGTTGCAATTCCGCTCATTCTTTGGATATAATTAAGTGCAGTTCTTTCTCCCATAAGAATATACCTTGCCGGACCTTTTACATCCGCAATTTTGTCACCTTTCTTTATTTCATCACCGTCATTAAAATAGAATTTAATTTCAATATCAGGAGAAAGTATTTTAAACACTGTTTCAAAAACGGTTTTGCCACACAAAATTCCGTCAACTCTTGTATTAAGAACGCAAGACATTTTATCATTATCACCAGTTAAATAATCAGTAGTAATATCACCAAATCCGATATCTTCGTTTAAAGCCCTTTTTACGTGTTCTTCTATAAAAAACTTGTTTAACATAAAATAAATCCTTTCTTTAGTAT
>CADBTL010000127.1 GCA_902797575.1 uncultured bacterium | reverse complement strand
GATGTAGGTGAAGCAATTGGTATTATTGCAGCACAGTCAATCGGTGAACCAGGTACACAGCTAACAATGAGAACATTCCACACCGGTGGTGCAGTAGGTGTTAAAGAAGCTACTAAGGAAATTCATGCGCCACATGCAGGTACTGTTGAATCAAAACTCAAAACAAGAGAACTCAGAACTCGTCACGGTGATGTTGTAAGAGTGTCAATATATGAAGCAGATATTGAAATTACATCAGGTAAAAAATCTGAAAAAATTCATATACCTGCAGGTGCTACTGTTTTCTTTGAAAATGGTCAGCAAATTGAAAAAGACTATAAACTTGCTGAATTTAAACCATCTTCAAATGAATCACGTTTGACTGAAAAAGCAACTAAAGATATCAATGCCGATATTTCAGGTATGGTATTATTTGAAGATTTTGTTGCAGATGAAAAGAAAGACAGACAAGGTAACATTTCCAGAACAGCTAATAAAAACGGCATTGTTTGGGTAATCGGTGGTGATGTTTACAACCTGCCTGGTGGTTCTAAAGTACTTGTTCAAGATGAACAAAAAGTTAAAGCGGGTGATAGACTTGCAGAAACTCTTATCATATCAGAACATGGCGGTGAAGTTCGTTATGGCGAAGATTTAGTTGTAGAAGAAATTAAATCAGGTAAAAATAAAATCAATAAAATTATATCAGGTAAGGAAATTACAATTGTTATTGCTTCACTAGCACCTTCTAATGCTAAGTTTGAACAAACTAAAAAAGAACAGTTATGGACTGTTAAGAAATCAGATGAAAAATATATAGTAAAAGCTCCGATTGATACAACTGTTGAAAATGGTATGATAATAGCAGAGCTTATTGACGAGGAGTGTTCCGTATCTTCATCAGGTGAAATTAAGTACTTAGATATAGAAGTTGACGAAAATCAGATTGTAACAAAACCCGGTAATATCGTATTTGTTCCTGAAGAAGTTCATCAAATTAATAAAGATGCAACATTAAAAATGGTTGAAAATGGTACTTTTGTTACAGCAGGTACTGAAATTGTAAAAGATGTATATTGTCATATTGACGGTGTTGTTGAATTCAAAGAATTCAATGGTGTTATACATGAAGTTACAGTTCGACCCGGTGAAGTCCATACATTACCAAGTATGTCTGAACTAAAAGATGAAGAAGGTTCTGTTGTAGAAGCAGGTACTACTATTGCAAAAGGTATCAAAGTAAAGGAAACTTCTATAGTATCGTTAATGGAAATGGATTTTGATGATCTTGATATTGATGATTTGGATGAAGAAATTGATACAACTTCATTAGAAGAAGAATCTATAGAAGATAAACCGGTTCAAATATTGGTAAGACCTGTTCAAACAATTTATGTTGAGCCAAAAGAAGTTTCTATTAAATTTGAATCAACAGATGAACTTATTAATATTGTTCCGGTAACTCAATTACAATACAAAGACGGTGCAAGAGTAAGAAACTTAGATGGTGCAACTCTTACAAGAACTTCATTAGTATTACAAATGCAGGGCTATTTATCTCATTTAAAAGGTCTTGTTGAACTTGATAATACAGGAAGTTTGAAAATAGTTGTATTGGAAACATTAATTGTTCGTCGTGAATTAGAAGGTAATTCAAGATTAAACAGTTCTTTACAAACAGAACTTTTGGTTAAAAACGGTGATACAATTGATGCAAAAACACCTGTGGCAAAAACTGATGTATTAGCACTAAATGACGGTTCCGCATCTATTAATGGTGATGCCTCTGAATCGAGAAGATTACTTCTAAATTGTGCAAACTTTGAAACTACAATATCAACAAAAGCAAAACCTTCTGTTAAAAAAGGAGACTTTATAAAACTTGATACTGAGTTAGCAAGTTCTGGTGAAGTAGCTACAGTATCAGGAAAAATTGTAGATGTAACTCCAAAATCAGTTACGATCAGAAATGGTCGTCCTTACTTAATAAGTCCTGGTACTATGCTTCAAGTCGAGGAAGGCGCTCTGGTTCAACACGGTGATATGTTAGCTTCATTAGTATTCGAAAGAGAAAAAACTGGCGATATCGTTCAAGGTTTGCCAAGAGTAGAAGAATTACTTGAAGCTCGTAAGCCTAAAGATTGTGCAATTTTGGCTGAATATGACGGTACAGCAAAAATTGAAATAGAAGATGACGTTCCAAGACTTTATCTTGTATCTGATGAAGGTTCGTCAACTGAAATTAAATTTGCAATTGATGCAAGTATTGTAGTAACTAACGGTCAAAAGATAAAGAAGGGGCAACCGTTAACAAGCGGTCCGCTTAATCCGCATGATATTATAAGGCTTTGCGGCCCAGAAGAAGCTCAACAATACTTAGTTGATGAAGTACAACGAGTATACCGTTCACAAGGTGTAGAAATTGCTGATAAACACGTAGAAATTATCGTTCGTCAGATGACTAAAAAAGTAAGAGTTGTTGATTCAGGAGATACAAACTTACTTCCTGGTGAACTGGTTGAAGTCCAAACATTTGAAAATGAAAATAAAGCTGTAGCAGAACATGGCGGTCAAGAAGCAACATGCGAATATATGTTGTTAGGTATCACTAAAGCTTCATTAAATACAGAATCCTTTATATCTGCGGCATCATTCCAAGAAACTACAAGAATCTTGACTGAAGCTGCTGTAGATGGCAAAAAGGATATGTTAAGAGGTTTGAAGGAAAACGTTATCATTGGTAGATTAATACCTGCCGGAACAGGCTTCCATCACTTAACATTTGCTAATGAAGAACGTGATAAAGAAGCTCAGAAAAGAGCTGCACAGCGTAATCAAGCAAGAAAACCTTCAGCAATATTAGAAGAAATTGAAGGAATGTTTGGTGCACCTGAACTTACTGCTGGAAGCGATAGCATAATTGAAGAATAAATCCTTCATATAGAACAAAAAGAGCAGAGCCGTTAAGATTCTGCTCTTTTTATATACACAAATAGCAGTAATTCATATTATGTAAATTACTGCTATTTTCAATACTCTCGCTTAATATTTACAACGAACAGTTTCCGGTTATCCCCTAGTCTCTCAGTACTGGTGAATTATTTGACTGCTTGCAATTTTACCTGAATTCCTGATTCAGAATTAATTGCTACAGCATTTGAGACTGCCATTGCTCTTCGTTTTTTAGCCCCTCTTAATATAAATTCAACGCCGCCGAAAATATTATTTGTTGGGGTTGTAATTTTTTTTAGCATATCCTTTTTGTCCTTTCCTTTTACTATTTATCTTCACCGGTAATATATATATCGGCATTTTTTTTTAAAACTTTAGCGTTTATAAACATTTTGTTACAAAAATTTACATAAAAAGTAAAAAAATGCGCAAATTTTAAATTTTTCATTTTTTATATAAATAAGTTATTAGTATCATTAGGTTAATAAAGTATGCGCATATACACACTTCAACAGGATTTTCCTATAATTAGCAACTTCTGTTTTAGACAAAATGCTCCAAAATGTGGAGTTAAAGTTTCTGTAATATTACCAATCTATAATCAGCAAAAATATTTATCGAAAGCTTTAGATTCATTAGAAAAACAAACTTTAAAAGATGCTGAATTTATTTGTATAAATGATGGCTCAACTGACTGTTCACTTGATATATTGAAGGAACATGCTTCTCGTGACAATCGTATAAAAATAATTAACCAAAAGAATCAAGGAACCGGGAAATCAAGAAATAACGGATTGAAAATTGCACAAGGTGAATATATAGCATTTCTGGATCCTGATGACTATTTAGAAAAAAATGCCTTAGATGATTTATATAAAAAATCAAAAAAACAAAATTGTGATATGGTAATATTTAATTTTAAAAGAATTGGAGATGATGGGAATTTATTAAGTCAATTTAACTTAAAGAAGCGACTTCAAAGATTTTATAATATAAAAGAAAATGAAAACTTTAAATGGCGAGATATAAAACCAAGAGTACTTGGAGGAACATATCCCGTTGCTTGGAATAAATTTTACAATGCAAATTTTGTTAAAAAAAATCACTTAAAATTTGCAAACTGTAATTTAGCAGAAGATCATGTGTTCGTTTTTGGAGCAACTTTGAATGCTGAAAATATAGGATATTTAGATAAATGTTTATATAATTACGTTGTGCATGAAGATTCTGCAACAAAAGCACGTTCTGATAAATATTTATGCATATTTCGCTCCATAGATTGTGTAAAAAGCATGATAAAAAAATTGGGATTATCTGAAGAATTAAAAAATGAGTTCAACGGATATGTAATTCGATTTTTAACATACCATGCAAAGCAAATTCTATCTAAAGATAAATTTCTAGATATTTGTAAAAGAAAATTAACCTCTTATCAGAATCAAATTATAAACGAGCGATTTACAGCTAATAAAAACTTGATGCCAATTATTGAAGCATTATTACATTCAAAAAGAGCGTAATCCTCTCTTATAAACTTACAAATTTAACAGATTTTAGTATTTAAGGTATAATAAAAAATGAGGGAGAATTATGATAATTAAAATATTAGCATTACTTTTTACTATTGCAGCAGCATATTTAATAGGTTCTATTCCTACAGGATATTTGATTGTAAAAGCAAAAACCGGTCAAGATATAAGAACTATCGGTTCAGGATCAACCGGAGCTACAAATGTAAAACGCGTTTTAGGTAAAAAATGGTTTTTTATAGTAATGATACTTGATGCATTCAAAGGTGCATTACCTGTGATTCTGGCAAAAATATTTATACACGTAGGAACCAGTTTAGGACTTGCACCGGTGTTAGCTTCTATTGCAGTAATAATTGGTCATAGCAAATCAATTTTCTTGCAATTTAAAGGTGGAAAATCTGTCGCATCAGGAGTGGGCACAATACTAGCACTAAATTGTGTTGTAGGAATTTATATTGCATTGATATGGGGAGCTATAACTTTCTTTACCAGATACGTTTCTGTCGGCTCAATTATTGCACTAGCGCTATCGCCATTCTTGATGTACCATGCCGGCGCACCAATCGGATTTGTAGTTTATTGTGCAATTGGCGCAATTTATATTATTTATTTACATAGAAGCAACATTCAAAGATTAATACAAGGATGCGAAAATAAAGTCAGATAGCTTATAAAAGAGGAGTTTATGTTTGAAGATTTTAGAGAAGTAATATGTTTAGGAATGGGCGGTTCTTATTCAGAAATAGCAAAAGACAGGTTATTTAAAGCCTACGACTTATTTCTGTATCAGCGGTCATTAAACAGTATTAAAGAATGCATAGAATATATTGATATGAATTCCAATGCTATTGCAGTGTTGCCAGTTGAAACCACATTTAAAGGTATTATTCGTGAAACAATAGATAACCTGATTAATACAAAAAATCAAAATATACAAATACTTGCAGAAACAATTATTCCTGTAAATGACTGTATACTTTCTAAAACAACAGAATTCCATTCATTAACCGGACTTATTGCGAATCCAAACGCTCTGGCTAAGTGTAAAACTTTTATCAGAGATGAAATGCCACGTCAAATTAATATCGTTATTGCAGAAAGTATGGATGAATCAGCAAGAATGTTAAATAATTACAATTTAACTTATTCTATAATAGGAACGCATAAAACTGCTGAATTATATAATTTAAACGTATTAAAGGAACACGTTGAAGATTACAAAATAAATAACAGAAGATTTATTGTTATAGGTGATGCTGAGACGTCATCCACCGGACATGATAAAACTAGTATAGTTTTATTTTTGGATGATCATCAAGGCGCATTGCTTGATATCGTTCAAGTTTTTGTTAAGTACCATATAAATATTACTCAAATAAATTCAAAAATGATGAGTAATAACATGGAAGAACAAGCTGTATTTATAGATTTTGACGGACATAAAGAAGACGATATTATAAAACAGCTCTTTAGCGATTTAACAAGTTATTCAAAAGGAATGAGAATTATTGGTTCATATACTTCTTTCTAATAAAAAAAACTTCTCGGGTTACGAGAAGCTGGGAAAATTAATTAGGAAGGGGATTAAGGGATTTAATTAAATTTTGTTTTACATCTTACATATATATAAAGTATATCTTTTTGTTTAAATTTCACATTTTATAAATATTGTTACAATTCTTAATATTTTAAGTACAAAAAATTGTATAATTTAAAGAGTTTGCGGAAAAATTAAAATTTTGTCTTGAAATTCCTCCTGCTCAAACCTGTCACTCACTCCGCTTTCGCTTACGTTC
>CADBTL010000126.1 GCA_902797575.1 uncultured bacterium | reverse complement strand
CTTCTGCTTCTTCTTGAAGTTTTTTAATAATTTCTCTTCGCATAATAATTTCTTCCTTTATTCCTTTCTTCCTTTCTTTAGTTGTTGGGATTTGTTTGGGATTTGTTTGGGATTCGTTTGGGATTTGTGTGGGATTTTGTTGATATATAACGTAGTTATTAAGCGTTATAACTGTGTATTGGCTTGTTGTTCGTATGGCAATTTCTTTGGTGTTTTTCAGATGTTTTAATGCTGTTCTTACTTTATCTACAGAAATTTTTAGTTCATGTGCTAAATGTCCGTAACTCGTAACAAAACTTCCAATCGGTACTTTTATTCCTTCCCATTCTTTTTCCTGAAAGTTCGCTTTCAACAGACAGTGAATAAACAGCCTGCAAGTATTTGGATTTTGATACCATCCCCAATTCGTAATGTCCCTGTATAGCTTTATAAAGCCGTGTTCTTTTCCTATCATGGTTGTCTCCTCTTTGATTATGTTGATGTGATAATTTGGAATTTACAATTCTTTATTCGGGGTAAAATCAGAAAGTCCAGATTTAAGATTTGTAAATATATTTTTATTATACAAATTTTAAAAATTTACCATAAGATTGTTAAGAGATCTTTACATCTAAACCTAGACCTCAATAGAAATAACTATTAGAGACGTTTGTAATTAATGAGACTAAGGCTGCGCAAGCGTTATACCGATAACTTGTAACAGCATTAAAATGTGCAAAATATTTCAAAATAAAAATTACATCAATTCAAATTTTCTATTTTGTCTTTATCACAATCTATTCTACGGTTACGGATTTTGCTAAGTTTCTTGGTTGGTCAACGTCTTTACCTAAAAATTCTGCAATGTAATAAGCAAGTAATTGTAGCGGCACAATTGCAAGGGCCGGAGACAATATCTCAGAAATCTCAGGAATTCGTATAATATTTTCAAATAGTTCGTCTAACTTTTTATCGTCGGAATCTGTTAATGCAATCATTCTTGCATTTCTTGCTTTTGCCTCTTCTGCATTCGATAAAATCTTTTCGTAAACTTTACCTTTCATTAGTATTGCAAGAACCGGCATTGTGTCATCAAGCATTGCAATAGGACCATGTTTTAGTTCGCCTGCGGAATAACCGGTAGCGTTGATATAGCTGATTTCTTTTAATTTTAATGCCCCTTCTAATGCAGTCGGGAAGTTAATTCCTCTTGCTACAAATATAAAATCTTTAAAAGAAGAGAATTTCTTTGCAATGTTTTGAATATTTTCTTTGTGAGTTAAAATCTTATCAATTTTCTGCGGCAAAAGTATTAATTCATGCTTTAATTCCATTAGTTCTTTTGTATCAATTGAACCTTTAACTTCTGCTATATATATAGCAAGCAGGTAGAACGAAATCAACTGAGCCATGTATGATTTTGTAGCCGCTACTGATACTTCAATACCCGCATTAACCGGAACAAGGCTGTCAGCTTCTCTGGCCATTGTTGAATCCGGACGATTTGTAACGATTAAAATATGTGAACCTTTTTTCTTCGCAAGTCTGATTGCAGTAATTGTGTCAGCTGTTTCGCCGGATTGAGATACGCCAATAACAAGAGTGTTCTCGTCAGTAATGGTCTTTCTGTATATATATTCGCTTGAAGCTTCGACTTCTACAGGAATACCGCAAAAATCTTCAATGATGTATTTGCCAATCATCGCCGCATGTAGTGATGTTCCGCAAGCTACAATCTGTATTCTGTTAAGCTCTTTTAACTTCTTAACATCTAATGTTACTTCGTTTAAAGAAATTGGCTCATCTATAGTTTTTAACTTTCCTGTTAAAACATTTCTTACAATATCAGGCTGCTCATGGATTTCTTTAAGCATAAAATGTTTATAACCCATTTTTGATAGTGCAACAGGTTCCCAAGGCAAAGTTTCTATTTTTAAAGGTATAATATTTTTTTCTGAGTCAATGATTTTCGCTTCAGTTGGAGTAAGTGTTACAATCTGGTTGTCTTCAAGATACATTGCACGTTTTGTGTATTGTATAAGTGCAGGAATATCAGACGCAACAAAGTTTTCTCCTTCTCCAAAGCCAATTACTAACGGTGCATTTCTTCTTGTTGCAACGATTGTGTTCTTCACATCCTGATGCATCACTGCAAGAGCATAAGCACCTTCTATTTCCATTGTTGCAAGTCTGACAGCTTCTGTTAAATCTTTTGTCTGAGCAAATTTAGATGCAATAAGGTGTGCAACTGTTTCTGTGTCTGTTTGTGAACGGAATGTGCATCCTTGAGCTTCCAATTTAGCTCTCAATTCTTTATAGTTTTCAATTATACCGTTATGTACTATTGCTACACGTCCGCAATTACAAGTATGAGGATGAGCATTGGCTATAGACGGAACTCCATGAGTCGCCCAGCGAATATGCCCGATACCAATTGTAGACTTTGATATATCAGAGTAATTCTTTTCCACAATATCTCTTAGGTTTTTTAACTTCCCTTGTGCTTTAAATAACTGAACTTTACCATCAATATTTAAAGCAACTCCTGATGAATCATATCCTCTGTATTCAAGGCTTGTTAAACCATCAAGTAATATATTAACAGCTGTTTTATTTCCAACATATCCAACAATTCCGCACATAAAAATCTCTCCTGTATATGTAAATATTCTACCATAAAATCCGCATTTTCAAATTGTTTAGCATTTGTAAAGTTTTGTAACAAAACTAACAAAAAAAAGGCAATTTCTTAAAGAAAATATACTTTATATATACATAAGAGATAAATATACAAAAAGTAATTTATCTAAGTATAAGAGAGAGTATAAGATTTATAAGGAGTTTAACTATGGCTATCGGCGCAAGAGAATTCATTGACAAATTATTGGTAGAAAAGTATTCTAACACTCAAGTAGAAAATCACAACGAAGATGCATTGGTTTCAAAAGTTGATGCAGATGATATGATGTATGCGATGAATACATCAGCATCAAACTTTAAAACAATGCTGGCTTTAAATAAACGTTTGACAAGTGTATGTTACGGAATTGTGTCAAAATCAGCCAAATACACTCCGACTGAAACATTAGTCAACGCATAAAGTTATTCATGTGCTAACTTTGAGCCGCTACAGCTTTATAGAAGTTAATATAATCGACCATGCAATCAAATTCTGTATTATATACCATTTTTTGAACATTTAATAAATTTTCTTGCTGCTGATCTAAATCTAATTTGGCGATAACTCCTTCTTTATACTTTTCTTGAGTTAACTTAAAATCTTTTTGCTCAAGAGCCTGAATTCCTCTTTGTTTTTCAAGTTTTTCTCTATCCATATTTACAGAAACAAGCGAATCATTAACTTCTTGCATAGATGTTAGATTTACTTTTTCATAGTTTCTCAGAGTTCTTTCGTATGCAATCTTTTTGGCTTTTAAATTAGCCGTAAGTGAAAAACCTTGGAACAGTGGTTGAATTAATCCGCCGCCTACGCCCCATATCATATTAGAAGTGGTAAATATACTTTCAAAGTGTTTGTTATTAAAGAAAAGTAATCCTCCAAGATTTATATGCGGCAGCATTTCTTTTCTTGCGACTCTAACATCAATACCTGCTTTTTCAAGCATTTTTTCGGCTTTTTTATAATCAGGTCTGTTCATAATTACTTCTGAACTGACTTCTTCGGGAATTACACCTGAAAAAGCAAGTGTTTTGTAATCAGCTCTTTTGTATTTTTCAATATTATCAGGGCTGTCGCCTATTAATACTGCAAGTTGATTAAGTAGTTTTGTTCTTTCTTTTTTTAATTCCACTAAATCAGAAGTTCCTGCGATGTATGCTTTGTTCGCTTTTACTAAGTCTGAAGTTGATACAATACCTTCAGAATTGGAAACAGTCATTATTTCAGAGATTTCTTTTCTTAACTTGACAATTTCTTCTTGCATGTCAATAAGTGCATCCAATTTAACTATATTTACATATACGCTGCCAACGGCAGATGCTATTGAGATATAAGCTGCTTGTTCATCTAATATGGAGGCTTCATATAGCTTTCTGACTCCGGTTGTTTTGTTGTGGTTTTTACCGAATAAATCAAGTTCATAACTGGCAATAATAGGAACACCAAAAGTCCCTTGTGTTCTTCCGAATGCTTTACCGTATCCCGGCAAAAATCCGGCTGACAGATTCGGCATTTCAGAAGCTCTTTGCATAAGAATGTTCTGATAGTATTCATCAATCGTAAGTGATGCCATTTTTAGGTCTTTATTATTTTCTACAGCACGTATGATGTAATCATTCAAGTATTCGTCATTAAAATTACTCCACCAAGCCATGTTTATGTATTCATATTTATTTTTTGTAGGTTTAACTTTTTCAGATTTATCCTGCTTAATTCTTTTATATATGTTCTTTTGTACATTTTCTTCCGTACCTGCTTTGATAACAGTTTTTTCTGATACTGCATATGTTGGCACAAAACCTAATACCGATATTAATATAGCTGCTGACAGTAATTTTTTCATAACGTTCCTTTTATATACCTCATTTTGGGGATTCTTATTTTGTGTTTATCCCGCCCTCTTGATTTTTTACAATATGAATGATAACATAACTATGTTGCATTTGCAACATGTAGTAAAATAAACATACAGGATTAGCATGCCGGAGCAAGAACATTTTACTGATACAATATTTTATCAAATTGAACTTACTGCAAAATACTGTAAACTTTTGGGACAACAAGTTTTTGAGCAATACCAAACCGGTATAACAGTAGAAGAATTTGCGGTTCTTGATACAGTGTTATGTAACGGAGAACTTTGTCAAAGAGATATTGCTAAATTAATTTTAAAAGATAGAGCTAATACCGGAAAGTTACTTGATACATTAGAATCAAAAGGTTTGATTTTAAGAAAACTTTCAATAAAGAATAATCGACCAGTTAAGCTTATAGAGCTAACTGATGCAGGAAAAGAGAAGGTTAAATTTGCTGTTAATAAGATTCGCCCTCATTATGCGGAGGTAAAAGAAAGAATTGCAAATAGCGATTTAGCAAAAGTAAAGGATTTGTTAAAAGATTTAAGACAAATGTTAAATGAAACGATAAAGATACAGATATAAGGAAAAGAACAATGAGTGAAGAAAGAAGATTAGAAGAAAATGATAAAAATAAATTGCCCGTTAAAAAAAGATATTTATTTATATTTATAGCTATATTAGCAGTATTATGGGGCGGATATAAGATTTATGAAATGTTAGGGTATGAATCTACAGATGATGCTTATGTTGAAACGACAACGGTTTCTGTTTCTCCAAAAGTAGCAGGCGAGATAGTTAAAGTGATGGTAAAAGATAACCAAACTGTAAAAGCCGGTGATGTTGTAGCGGTAATAGATCAACGTGATTATAAAGTAAGACTTGCGCAAGCTCAAGCGGCATATGATAGAGCGGTCTTAAATCAAAATAATGCGCATGCAAATTTAAATGCTGCGAATTCTGAGATTGCTCTGGCACAAAAAGATGTTGAAAGATATGAAAATTTATATAAAGCAGGTGCTGTATCAAAACAAACATTAGATAAAGCTCAAACCAATTTGGATGCTGTAAAAGCAAGACAAACTGTTGCAGAGCAGTCAATATTTTCTTCAAATCCGGCAAATAATCTAAAAGTTGCAGATGCGGATTTAAATGTATTGAAAGCACAATTAGATGCTGCAAAATTAGCTATGGAATATACAGAAGTGAAAGCACCGATAGATGGTACTGTTTCTAATAAAAGAGTTGAAGTCGGTATGATGGTACAGCCGGGAAGCCCTTTATTTGTAATTGTACCAAATGATGTTTGGGTAGTTGCTAACTATAAAGAAACTCAATTGGAAAAAATGAAAGTCGGTCAATCAGTAGATATTAAGATTGATACATATCCGCATAAAATATTTCAAGGAAAAATTGATAGTATTCAAAGAGCGTCAGGTGCAAAATCAAGCCTATTCCCTCCTGAAAATGCAGTCGGCTCTTTTGTAAAGATTGTTCAAAGAATACCTGTAAAGATTGTATTTACTGAAAAAATTGATACTAATGAGTATTCTATTATTCCCGGAATGTCAGTTGTTCCAAAAGTTAATATAAGAGAAAGAAAATAATAAATAAAATATCTATGTATTTGAGACTGCGTGACAAATAGAAAAATGACAATTTTTCATTTTGTCACGCAGCCTTATTTGAAACCGTTCTACCTAAAAGATATACTCAGTTTGCAGAAATCATTATCTTTGTTTGTTCTTAAGACCGTAAACAAATAATAGAATTTCTGCAACTGCTTTATATAATTCCGGAGGAATCTGCTGATTAATATCCACCATTCTGAATAGAGCACGTGCAACCGGCGGGTTGTCAATAACCGGAACGTTATGCTGAGTTGCTATTTCTATAATCTTTCTTGCAATAAGCTCTGTTCCTTTAGCAGTAACAGTTGGTGATTGCATTGTTTCTGCATCATATTTTATTGCACATGCAACGTGGGTTGGATTTCTCACAACAAAATCCGCATTTGGCACTGAGTCCATAGCTCCTCTTTGAAGCATTTGCATACGTCTTTGTCTTAGTGCTGCTTTTACGTGCGGATCACCTTCAGAGTTTTTGTATTCATCTTTAATTTCTTTGAAGGACATTTTTTGGTCTTTTAAGAATTTCCACTTTGTAACACCATAATCGGCTGCTGCTATTATAAGAAATGCAATACAAGCTTTGTAAATAAATTCTACGATTAATTTACCGAATTCAATCATTACGGCAAAATGATTATCAATAGCTGCAAGCATAAGTATACTTTCGAGATGCGATCTGTATACAGACCAGCCTACTATACCTAATACCGCAACTTTTACAATGTTTTTAAATAATTCAAATAATGTTTTAACTTGAAATAAATTCTTAAAATATTTGGTTGGGTTTAATTTGTCAAGCTTAGGAACGAGCGGTGCAGTAGCAACAAGAGGTCCGACTTGAATAAAGTCTCCCAGAATTGCAATGAAAGCTGCAACAAATAATATAGAACCTATAATTGCAACTGTAGGTATTATTGCGTTAGTTAGAATGTATGTTATTCCAATTGTTTCAATATGTTGGTTCGGGATTTGCTCATAAAGTGTTTTAAAAAGTCCGACAATGAGTTTCCATATAATAGGGGCTAACATATTTATAAAACTGAACATAACCAAAAGGGATAGTGCTATAGACACATCCTTCGATTTTACAACTTGCCCTTCCTTTCTGGCTCTTTCAAGCTTTTGGGGAGTGGCATCAAATTGTTTATCTTCATCTCCCATTTGTGATTCCTATTTGTCGGATTAACTATATGATAGCATAAATTAATATTTTAGAATATAATATTGGGCGGAGGATAATATGAAAAATTTTGTTTACGGTTTTTTGCTTTTAGTTCTTTCTGTAATAGAGGGCTGGTATAGTTATACATATTTATCGGGAAGATGGGAGTTACTTGGTATATTTATATCCGGTGTCGGTATTGGTATCTTTTTAATGTTTTTAAAACTAAATGTCAAGAATGACAAGATAAATTCTTATAAAAGAGAGCTTGAAAAAGAATCAATCGCTTCTGATGCAAATTCCGCAAAAGTCAAAGTTCTTGAATCAAAAATTGAAGTGCTTGAGAAAGCCTTAGAAAAAGCATTACAAAAGTAAAAATTATCAATACGCATTTTTAATGTGATTCATTTGTCCTATCATGTAAAATGAGCCGCAAATTATATTCAGTTTATCTTTTGTCAGTATATTAATATCTTTATATTCTTTTGCTTCAATCGGGCATGCGGATTTTAATTCTTTGTATGAACATGCATTTGGGTAATTAAAACCGTTCAAGTATACTTCGTCTCCTTCTCTAAAAAGAATTTCCATCATTTTTTTGTAGTCTTTAGTTTTAAGACATCCAAATATAAATCGTCTTTTTTCTGTCGGGTAATATAAATCAAGATTGTTACGCAGAGCTTCAATTCCATTCGGGTTGTGAGAAGCGTCTAAAATCAGGTGGTACTTATTAACGTATTCAAATCTGCAAGGATGTTTTACTTTGCTAAGTCCGATTTTTATCGTTTCGTTACCTATATTTTTAAAAAGGTATTGTATTGTTGTTAAAACAAGTGCTAAGTTTTCAATTTGGTGCATTCCTTTTAAAGAAAGTGAATCAATAAATTCCTGTTGTACAAAAGGTGATACAAGTATAAACATTGAGTTTAATTCATCGGCTCTGTCTCTTATCGCTTCATATCCCATGCTTGTTATAACAGGACAATTTTGTTTAATTATTCCTGCTTTTTCAAATGCAATTTTATCTCTTGTGTTACCGAGTCTGTCAGTATGATCCAAATCAATTTGTGTGATAATTGCGCATAAGTTATTTTTTATTACATTTGTTGCATCTAATCTTCCGCCTAGTCCCGTTTCTATGATTGCTACATCAATATTGTTCTCGCTAAAATACATAAACATCATAACCGTTAATATTTCAAACTCTGTTAAATGTATTCCGCAATTTTTTATTATATCTGTATACTTAGCAAAATCTTCTCTTGAGATTTCGTTTCCGCAAATTTTTATACGTTCAGTGTATTCCCAAATGTGCGGACTTGTGTATAATCCGGTTTTATATCCTGCTTCTCTTAAAATACTTTCTAACATAGCACATACCGAACCCTTTCCGTTTGTGCCTGCGACATGTATTATTTTAAGCTTGTCTTGGGGATTCCCTAATTGCTCTAATACAGATAGGATTCTTTCTAATCCTAAATCTATATAGAAATTGTTTTTGCTTGTTATGAAATCTATCGCTTGATTATAATTCAACATAAATATATAGTAGACCAAGATTAGAGTATTAGCAATCGTAACTTTTTTTTCAACAGGCGAAGTAGGGGTAAAGGGGTAAGCAGATAACCTCCCCTCGGGGAGGTCGTTATTGTGCTTGAGAGCTTTGCTCGAGAGTTACAATAACGGGAGAGGGTAGTAATGCACAATTATAAATCAATCGAAAACCCTCTCTTAGAATATCAAGTTTTCAAATCTTATCAGATTTTCAAACTGATATTCTTTTCTCCCCCAAAGGGAGATTTGCTTGTTAACCTCCCCTCGGGGAGGTCGCTATCCGTGTGTGAACGAATGTGAGCACCTAAGGAAGCGGGAGAGGGTTTTACTACATTTCCAATTCAAACATTTTTACCCTCTCACACAGCTGTATAACTCACATACGTTCGTTAACATCTGTGACCTCTCCAAGGAGAGGTGATTCACTATAACCTCCCTTCGGGGAGGTCGCTATCCGTGT
>CADBTL010000125.1 GCA_902797575.1 uncultured bacterium | reverse complement strand
TGCGGAAAAATTAAAATTTTCCCTGCAAACTCTGGGGAACGGTTTCAAATCAGACTACGTGCTATCCCGCACCTAGTCTGATTTTCACACACCTAAGGTCGGATTTGAAAAAGTTCGAAAAATTGTCATTTTTCGACTTTTTCCGCATCCTCAAAATATTTAATAAATCTTAATAATTAAGCAATTTCTTTAATACTTGCAACTTTATATATATATGTAAGATTAATTTGGAGAAATTATGGTTGTTGAAGCAATTAGCTTTAAGCAAGTTACTAACACTGATAACACAAATGTTGGTAATAATGAAGCTGTTAATAATAACGTTAAATCTGATTTAGTCAGAAATCCGAGTGACGATTCTTTTGAAAAAAAGAACGAATCTGACAATAAGGAAACAGAGCGGCCAAAAAAGAAACATAGAATAAGAAATGCTTGTTTAGGTCTTTTATCCGCAATTGTTTTAACTTATGGCGGAATGGTTTTAAGCCGCAAACTCTCTAAACCTTCGTTAGAAGAAGTGCAGAAGTGTTTTAAAGAAATATTTGAAAAAGATTTATCGAATGAACAGATAAAAGAATTGATAAATAAATACAAAGAGATTTGTAAAAACGGTAGTACCGATGATTTTACCAAAGGAATGATTGAACAGTTAAAAAAAGATTACGGAATAGAACAGGTAAAAACAGAGCTTAACGTTATTAAATTAGCTGATAATAAGATTTCTACGGCGATGAATCATACTGAAACAGGTAATGCGTCTCCGCTTGCAAAAATTAATATTATGCCGAGAACGAGCCGTGATAGTATTATTAGAAGTATACAAGGTGATACTTTCTCTACAGGGTTCCATGAACTTAAGCATATAAAACAGTTTGCAGATGCTTATAGAGCTAATCCTAACAAATTTGCCGAAGTTCTGTTCAGGCATAACATAAAGCAAGAAGAGTTTGATAAGATTTTAAAAGATGAGATAAAGAAATACAATGAGCGTATATTAAAGCAAGCTACCGATCTACACAACGGTGAGGAAAGTATAATAAACGAAATATATCAAAATTTCCAAACAATGCCTGAATACAAAGGTGTAAGTAAAAATGAAATTAAGCAGTTATTTAAGAATGAAAAAATTGAAGATCTTGTCGTTAAACTAAAAGAAAAAGACGGATATAAAACAGAAGAAGATTTGAATAATTTCTGGAAGAAAGAGCTTGAAGACAGCTTTATTCAGTCATACAAAAAGATGCTTGATTCAAGATACGGCAGCTTAGAAGCGTATAAAGAAGGTACGGAAGAATACAAGAAAGGTATGGAATATATTGAAGCATTTGACAAGTATCCTAATCCGAATAAAGATTATGATGCATACAGACAAAATCTTTTAGAGAAAGAAGCATGGCATGTTGGTGATTTAGCTAAGAAAATTTATAAGTACACAAGTTCAATATGGAAACTGTAAAATTTGTAACTGACAGATTCTGCTTAGTTAGAACGTTTAAATTTCTTCTATCTCATCAAAATCACTAATGCTGTGAACATCGGTCCAACTCGAAGGAACTTCTTCAAATATGTATAAAGTATTATTTGCTTTAAGTCTGAATTTGCGCGGTTCTTTAATATGAGCAGCAGTCAAAGAGTTTGATTGTTTTTTATTGGATTTAATCTCTTGAGATTCTTCTTTAAACCTGTAATACTTTGCTATCTCAGTATAATTAGGAAAAAATCGGTAAGGGTAATGCCCTATTATCAGCTCTAACATTCGTTCATAGTCAAGCTCTTTTTCTGCGAGTTTTTCTTTTTTATCTAAAAGTTTTGTATATATGGTTACACGTTCTTGAAAAGACTTTGAGTCTTCACTATCAGCAGGATATAAATTCCCGAGTTTTTCTAAAAAAGCATATTTATTCAAATTTTACCTCCTTTTATACTAACCGGAATAGCTTGGTAAAGCTCCGTCATTCTTAATTTACATCCCTACCTCTACCAACGGGAGAGGGTTTTACTACATTTTTTATACAAACATTTTACCCTCTCCCACATCTGTAAAACTCACATACGTTCGTTAACATCTGTGACCTCTCCAAGGAGAGGTGATTCACTATAACCTCCCTTCGGGGAGGTCGCTATCCGTGT
>CADBTL010000124.1 GCA_902797575.1 uncultured bacterium | reverse complement strand
TAACGGATATAAATTTTGCCGGATTTTAGTTTTAATATAATTATTAAATCTTTTTCATACTTCCAGCTATTCTTAATTCCAAGGGGAGATAGATATCTCCTCTTTTTTTTGTGTCGGATGTAACTTATTTTATCTGCATAAAGATTTATCTATAATTATATACAGATTTACAAGAATAAATCCTAAAGCCCAACCTGCAAGTACATCTGACGGGAAATGAACACCAAGCCACATTCTTGAAAGTCCGCACATAAAAATCCATAATCCAAATAGTATGATTAAAAAGTTTCTCCAAAAATTACTTTTTATATATAAATGAATAAGATAAATTACAATTCCGTAAAAACACATAGTTGTACAAGCATGACCTGATGGGAAACTAAAACCTGAACTCCCGCATGAATCCGGACGCGGTCTGCAAATAAAATCTTTAATTAAATCTTTTAAGAAAAACGAAATATTTGTAAATAATATGAGCATAAAAGCTTTTAAAAAATATCTGTGAGAAACAAGCGTACATCCTGCTGCAATTTGCGGCCATAGCATATAATTTGCTCTCCCAAATTCACTTACAAATACAGGAATATAACTTGGAAATGGTGACAGTGCGAGCCTTATTGAATTTAGCATTGCGCTATCAGTGCTGCGCATCCCCGGTAAATACAATACTAAAAGAGTCAGTATCGAAAATACTACAACTGATATTCCTACATAATTCCAGTTTATCATTAAGCTATATTCTTTATTTTTCATACTTTACCTTTAGTTGTTTTATATTCCGCTTTTTAAACTCATAACTTTTTCATAAATGGATATGCAAAGTGGTGATAATTCACTTACAATAATTGCAAAGAAAAACAATGCCGAAATTAGTGCAATAAATTTTTGAATATCAGAAAACATAAATACTTTTTTGTTTCTATATTCTTGAATAGCTTTTGATTCAGCTGTAAACGGGTGAATCGGAAGTTTTTCTTCTATTTTTTCTATTACATCAGAATATTTTATTCTTATCAGTGTGTTATATGAGTCAACATTCATCCACCATAGAGCGCTTGCGGCAATACCGAAAAGTGCAAATATTAAGGTTGCTGAAAGTCTGCCCAAAAACAGAACATTGTTTGTGTAAATCATTGCAATTATTAGGAGAACTATTGCTGCCATGTAGAATTTGTTTGTTTTAAAATTTCTGTCAATAAAATTCTCTTTTTGTTCTGTATACATTTTGTATTCTTCAAACACAATGTAATCTCTATCCATTGTTTTGCTCTCCTTCATTGTTGCTTCCACTGAATTCATTATTTGAATCGCATATAGCGGTTTCTGTATTTTCTTCTACGCATTCACCGTTTCTGATGCGTCTGACTTTATTCATAAGTTCATCAAATTCATTTTGATCCAAAGTTTCTTTTTCCAATAATTCTTTTGCTATGTACTCAAGCATGTCTCTATTTTCTGTTAAAAGTTGTTTTGCTAATTCATATTGTGCATCAACAATCTTTTTAACTTCTTTATCTATGTCAGCTGCAATTTCTTCCGAAAAATCTCTTGTATTGCCGAAGTTTCTTCCCATAAACACGTGTTCTTGCTCTTTGCCGTATGCCATATTACCCATTTTTTCACTCATACCGTATGTTGTAACCATACTTTTTGCAAGTGCTGAAACTTTTTCTAAATCATTTGATGCGCCTGTTGTAATATTGTCTTTGCCGTAAACGATTTCCTCTGCAACACGTCCGCCCAATACCATAGTAATTCTATCAAGAAGTTGATTTTTTCTCATAGTCAGATGGTCTTTTTCAGGAAGTGTAAGTGTTATACCAAGTGCCATTCCTCTTGGAATAATAGATACCTTATGTAAAGGATCACAATTCTTAAGAAGTTTAGCAAGCAAAGCATGACCGACTTCATGGTATGCAGTATTTTCCTTTTCTTCATCAGATATTATTCTGCTTTTCTTTTCAGGTCCTGCCATAACTTTGTCGATTGCTTCTTCCAAATCCGGCATTTCTATTTCCGATTTGTCATGACGAGCAGCAAGAAGTGCAGCTTCGTTTAATAAATTCGATAAGTCTGCTCCTGTAAATCCCGGAGTTCTTTTTGCCAATGTTTTTAGATCTACTTCTTTGGATAAAGGTTTGTTTTTTGCGTGGACATTTAATATTTGTTCACGACCTAAAACGTCCGGTTTGTTAATAACGATTTGTCTGTCAAATCTCCCCGGTCTCAGTAGCGCATTATCCAAAATATCAGGTCTGTTTGTTGCAGCTAAGATGATAATATTTGTATTTTCATCAAATCCGTCCATTTCTACAAGTAATTGGTTTAAGGTTTGTTCTCTTTCATCATGTCCACCGCCTAATCCTGCTCCTCTTTGACGACCAACCGCATCTATTTCATCAATAAAAACAATACAAGGCTGATGTTTTTTTGCCTGTTCAAATAAATCTCTTACACGTGAAGCACCAACACCAACGAACATTTCAACAAAATCGGAACCGCTTATTGAAAAGAATGGAACTTTTGCTTCTCCTGCAACGGCTTTTGCCATGAGTGTTTTACCGGTACCTGGAGAACCTACAAGTAATACTCCTTTCGGGATTTTTGCTCCAAGCTTAACGTATTTATCGCTATGTTTTAGAAAATCTACAATTTCTTCAAGCTCTTTTCTTTCTTCATCTATGCCGGCAACATCTTTGAAAGTCGTTTTTACTTTGCTATCCATAAGCATTTTTGCTCTGCTTTTACCAAATGACATTGCTTGTGCACCGCCAGCTTGTATTGACTTTATGATAAGAAGTATAAAGCCAAACACAAGTAATATTGTAATCAGCGATGAACCTAAGCCAAATATAGAACCTGATTCAGAGGATTTTGTTGCATTAACCTCGACATTATTTGCTTCTAATTTTGGTAAAATATCTGAATTTTCAGGAATTACTACTTTGTATTGAAGTTGTGGTGCAGGAACATCACCGTATATTGGGTTTGAAGATTTTTGATTTTGCTCCGGTTGCTTAACAGGTATGGCTATTAAAGTTTCTTTGCCCAAATTTACTTTTTTGATTTCTTTATTTTCAACTTTTTGCAGAAATGCTGTATAAGATAATTCTTCCGTACTTGATGTCGGACCGGTAAATAACATAGAAATAAAAGCCAGTACCATTATACCTAATATTACGTACATTCCGATAGATTGATTTTTATTCATTTTTCTCCCTCTCAAATATGAATTAATTATATCAAAAAATTATAATTGGGTAAATAGAACAGAGGCGGAATGTTTTATTTATATGGAAGATATGAAGGGTAATATTAATAAGTTGCTTTACAAACTTGCTGTTTATGTTAGCATGGTTTCATAAGGAGATATATATTATGAAAAATTACGAATTATTGACAATCTTTAAACCAAGTCTTGACTCAGAAGAGTTAGACAAAGCGGTAGATAAAATTTCATCAGATGTTAAAGCAGCAAAGGGTGAAGTTTCATCAGTAGATAAGATGGGAAGAAAGAAACTGGCTTATGACTTACAAGGTTATAGAGACGGTTACTTTACAACAATGGTTGTTTCTCTTCCTGCGGAAGCTATAGTTGAATTCAAGAGAAATCTTAAGTTGAACGATAACGTATTAAGATTTATGTTCATGGAAGTTGCTAAAAAAGCAGGGGTAAATGCTTAGGGTAAATGCATAGGGGTTATACAGGGTAAATCACTGAGTATATAACCTTAAATTAAACTTACTCATTATCTGAAAATTTAAGAGGTAAATTTATGACTTTAGCAAAAGCAGTTGTTACTGGTTCAGTATATAGAGCTCCGGAAAAACGTTTTACTCAAAATAACGTGCCGGTTTCGTCTTTTGTTTTGAATATCGGCGACAGAGAAGAAATGTTATTAAGAGTCATTGCAAAGCGTACAGCTTTGGATGAAGTTGTTTCATCTTTAGGAAAGGATGACAGAGTTCTTGTTGAAGGCAGACTTCAAATTACTACAGTTAAAAATGAAAGCGGAAACGAAAGAAAAATTTTTGAAATTGATGCTAATACTGTTGAGCCAATGTCAGCAACAACAGGAAGCGGAATTACAACTGCAAATTCATCAAGCAATGAGGAAATTGTAAAATTCCCAAAAGAAGAAGAATTTGCAGATGAACTAATCGGCGAAGACGAAATTCCGTTTTAATGAGAATATATTATGAAAATACAGCCGGTTACAGCAAATCAGAATACTTATAAGAGTAAAACGGTAATTCCCAAAAGTTCCAGATTTGTTGAAATACAAAAAAGGGAGTTCATTGATGAACTGAAGGCAACGCATATAGCTGATGTATTTAAAAAATTTGAAGAAAATCTTCGTACGACTATGGACACATTTATTTATATGATACAACACTAAAGGCTAGAAAGGCAAAAGAAAACAATGGCAAAACAAGATGCAGCAGATAGAAAGAAAAAGAAAACATGCAGTTTCTGTGCTGAACATGTTGATTCTATCGATTACAAAGATGCAGCAAAGCTTAAGAGATACTTAACAGAAGCAGGAAAAATTATTCCAAGACGTGTAACAGGCAACTGTGCAAGACACCAAAGAATGATTACAACTGCTATCAAAAGAGCTAGGGAAGCTGCAATTATAGGCTACGTATTTGATTAATACGCAGTAGATTAAGTTATGGGAATGGTATAATGCAAATTTGCCATTCCCGTATTATAAAGTAAAAAAAATTAGGAGTTAAAAATGTCAAATCAAATAACTATCAGATCAGATAGAGAAACTGATTACGTATTTCAATATAAAGGTAAAGACGTTACACTTAAAGCAGGTGGAATCTTAAGTATAGCAGATGGCTTAGATGAAGTTGTACTACCTACTTGTGCAATGAAAATTGTTAAAAATTTAATTGTTATCAAAAATGATGTAAAATAATAGTGCATTATTTTATTTACAAAAAGAGCTGCGGATTTATTATCTACTGCTCTTTTGTTTTTTCTTTGAGATATTGTCTAATGGCAGGTGTTATCATTAAATCCGGCTCAATTTGACATACATCATCTAATATTATTATCCCTCTACGTTTTTGTCCTGATTGTATGTATAATATGCCAAGCATAATTTTATCAAAAGGAGAGGTTGAATTGCTGTATTCATTTATTTTAGTTTGGATAAGACCAAGTTTTTCATAGCATTCCGCTAAATTAAAATAGTATTGAAAATTTAATTTATATCCTTGCAAAGCTTCTTCAAACGGTTGTTTGGCTAAATCCGGATATCCCATAGTCATATAAGTTTTTCCCAAGTTCGTTTTAAATACAGACGTCATTTGAGTATTAGGGCTTAAAGATATTGCGATTCTAAATTCCTGAATAGCAGCATAATACGCTTTTTCGTGTAGGTGATTTAGCGCTATATTATTATGGTTGTATGCATCTCTTTCTGCATTAATTTTGAAGTGCGGATATTCTCTATACGCAGGGCATAAAAAGATTATAAGTATTAATAATATGTATAAAAAACTTTTCATCTTCATATAGTTTTAATAATTCAATAAAATTTGTCATTCATTAAATAAATCTATTTCCAAACCTTCATATGCAAATATTGCATCGTCAGAAGCGTATTCTTCGGCAAGAGTGTTAAGCTTTTCATCATTATATCCGGGGTCATAGTGGAAAAATACAAGTTTTTTTGCACCGACTTGCTGTTTACAATCAAGAGCCATTTCAAACGTTGAATGTCCAAAACCTTGTTTTGGCACGTAGATACTCAAATAGTCTTCTGTAGAGTATTGTGCGTCGTGTATAATCAGATCGCATCCTTTAGCAAATTTAACAAGTTTTTTGTCTCCACCGGGGTAGCTTTCTTTATCTGTAGCATAAACAAGACTTTTACCTTTGTATGCAATTTTATAAACAAAAACTCCGTTTTGAGGATGTGCATATGACTTATAACAAGTTATAACAACATCATCATCTGTGTAGTCACCTTCTTTTAAGTCATTAACCCTTACAACTTTTGGCATTTCACCATTTTTAAATATTATATAATTTGTTTCATTTAAGTCTTCAATTTTTAAATCTGCTGCTATATCACCTAAATCCAGAGGAAAGGATTTTGTAAATAATAATTTTGCAAGTTCTTGTTCTAAGGTTTCATTGTAATTAACTCCGCCAAGTAAGCTCATTCTTGTAGAAGCTAAATGACAAGGTCTAAAGAACGGGAAGCCTTGAATGTGGTCAAGATGTATATGGCTTAATAAAATTGTACATTTAACAGGATTTCTGTCAGTAATTGTAGTCCCTGATTCAATGTATTTTTGCATAAGTTCATTACCTAAACTTATTAAACCTGTTCCTGCATCAAGGATGATAAGATGTCCTCCGACTCTAACTTCAACACAAGAAGTATTTCCGCCGTATTTTAGAAATTCTTTGTCTGCGACAGGATAACTGCCTCTTACACCTCTGAATTTTATTTTAAATTCATCCATTATATATCTTCCCTTCTTAATTCAAAACTTGCGTTTCTGTCAGATTCTTCTCCATACAATAAAGAAGAACCCATAGTTCTAATTCGTGCGTGAGTTTGCACTTCTTTTAGATTAGTTTCTTTTAAAAATACATCTACTTTAACTTTATTTTTTTGTGTATTAATATTAATTACTCGAAAAGCGTTAGGAAAAGAAACAAGTGACGGACAAGCAACAACCAGTAAATTATCATCCTGTCTTAGTTTTGTAGCGTGGTAATGACCTTGAAGAACTATTATCGGATTAGAATGTGTTTTAAGAATCCTTCTTAATTCAAACTCGTTATTCATCTTGTGAGATGGGCTTGAAAAAGGTTCTATTACTGGTACATGAGTACATAAGATAATTGTTTCATTTTTATACTTATCTAATTCTTTTCTTAACCATTCCATTTCTTCAGCAGGAATTTCTCCGTTTGTTGTTACTTTATAATTTATAATTGAATCAAGACAAATTACTCTGTATCCTTTTTTAGGAGTAAATGAATAATAGATTTTATCTTGTTTCATCTTTGGATTTTTCTCGCTTAATACAGATATGAATTTTTCTTTAGTTAAATCTCCGCCAATTGCAACATCATGGTTGCCGTCAATTGCGTACCAAGGATATATAAGTTTTCCGGCATGCGATATAAATTTTTCAAGTTCCGATACTTTTGGTTTATTTACTAAATCACCGGTGAAAATAACAAAATCGTATGCACCGGATGTATTTATTTGAAAAATCACATCATCTAATAACTTTGCGGAATCTTTTAACATTTTGTAAGAAGTATTGTCTTCGAAAGACGAAAAATGTGCATCACTGACTTGCGCAATTCTTAAATTATTATTAGCGGCATTGCATACTTGTGAAGCAATAAAACCTGCTAACGCAAAAGTCAGTACTAAATTAAAAATTTTGGAAAAAAAAGACTCTTTTTTCTTTTTTTTAAAGCTATCTCTTGACATAATTACTAATTATAATAATATATTTAAGCTTATTAAGTCAATGTTTCAAAAAAATATTCTTAAAAAATAAACCTTCAAGACTAAGTTGAAGGTTTATTACATTTACATCTTACTATTTAACTTTAAATATCAATTTATTTCCAAATTCATCTTTTGTTTTGTATGTATTTATACCGATTTTTTCTGCTTCAACCTGCTTCCCATTAAGCAAATAAAATTCTTTTTCAAAAGAACAGCCTTTTGTTAAATCTGCATCATCCTGCTTAAATGCGTAATTAACAACATCTGTTGCTTTATTTTTACCGGTATCATAATTGAATACTTTAACTACTGTAAACTGATTGTTGCTATCCATGCCATTTTTATATATTAATTTTCTGCCGTCAAAAGAATCTTTGCCAAATATTTTTTCTGCAATTAAACGATTATGTCCGTCTTTTACTTTTTGAATAATCAGATTTTCATTAATAGCTTCTTCTACAGTAACTCCATTAGGGTAATCGTGCTGTTTTTCAATATTGTCGTTATAAACAGTTATAGTTGTATGAATTTTATAATCGGAAAAATTCATATTTAATGCTGTTTCAGCTTCCAGTATCTCATCTGTTTGATATTTATTAGAGGATTCAAACCATTTTGAATTATCTGTATCAAATCGACTGTATCGTTTATCATTCGGAAGCTGCCACAGTGGAACTCGTGTATATTCTATTTGTCCCAAAGGTTGTCTATTATAAATATTTTTCTTAGTAATATAATTACTATCCATTTAATCCCCATCAAAACTTGCTTATATATATAAAGTATTTTTGAGTAAAAAAATTGCCAAAAAAACTAGACTTATTATGTAAATCAACCACAGCAACCTTTTGCAGGTTTACAATCTTAACAATTAGAGGATGCGGAAAAAGTCGAAAAATGACAATTTTTCGAACTTTTTCAAATCCGACCTTAGGTGTGTGAAAGTCAGACTAGGTGCG
>CADBTL010000123.1 GCA_902797575.1 uncultured bacterium | reverse complement strand
CCCGCTCCCGCATGTTTTTCTATAGGCGGAGTAGCTTGACTAGGCTCCGTCATCCCTCATTTACCCCTTTACCCCTTTCGACTTTTTCCGCATCCTCATTATTTTATAAAATATTGGATTTTCCGCATTCATATGTAATTAAAATATAAATTCTCTTTATATTTAACTCTGTTTTATATATAATAACACTTATGAACAGAAAAAATGTAAGAAATTTTTGTATAATAGCTCACATTGATCACGGTAAATCAACTCTTGCAGACCGTTTGCTTGAAGCTACCGGAACTATTGCTGAAAGAGATATGCAGGATCAACTCCTTGATACAATGGATATTGAGCGTGAACGTGGCATAACAATCAAGTTGAATGCAGCAAGAATGAATTATACATCTAAATCTGGCGATAAGTATGTATTTAATTTAATAGATACACCGGGCCATGTGGATTTTTCATATGAAGTTTCACGTTCCCTTGCAGCTTGCGAGGGCGCATTACTTATAGTAGATGCAACGCAAGGGGTAGAAGCCCAAACATTAGCCAATGTGTATATGGCAATTGAGCAGAATTTGGAAATAATTCCCGTAATAAATAAGATTGATTTACCATCAGCAGATGTAGACAGAGTAAAACAAGAAATCGAAGAAATCTTGGGAATAGATACTTCTATGGCTATTCCTGTCAGTGCAAAAACCGGTGAGGGTATTGATAAAGTTCTTGAAGCTATAGTTGATTTTGTTCCGCCGCCTGTAGATACTTCTGATAAGCCATTAAGAGCGCTAGTGTTTGACAGTTCCTATGATCCGTATTTAGGAACACTTTGTTTCTTCAAAATAATGGACGGGAAAATGCATCTTGGTGACAAAGTTAAATTTATGGCATCAGGTAAAGAGTATGAAGTGGTTGAAATAGGTTACTTAACGCCTAACAGAGTTCAGGTAGAAGAACTTATTTGCGGCGATGTAGGCTATTTTGCAGGTTCAATAAAAGAGATAACAAGATTCGTTGGTGATACGGTTACTCTTGTTGAAAATCCGGCAACGGAGCCTTTACCGGGGTATAAAGAAGCTTTACCAATGGTGTTCTCCGGCATGTATCCTGTCGATAATGAAGATTATCACGAACTTAAAGAGTCACTCGAAAAATTAAAGCTCTCTGACAGTTCCATAACATTTGAACCTGAAACATCATCTGCTTTAGGATTCGGATTCAGATGCGGTTTTTTGGGTATGCTTCATATGGAAATTGCTCAAGAACGATTGGAAAGAGAATATAACCTCTCGATTGTTACAACTGCACCTTCCGTTATATATAAAGTTCATAAAACAAACGGCGAAGTTGTTGAAATTGATAATCCGGCGAATCTTCCTGCACCGCAATACCGGGATTATATTGAAGAACCGTATGTTAAGGTTTCGATTATTACTCCGAATGAGTACGTAGGTACGTTAATGGACTTAGCTCAAACAAAACGCGGAATCTTTATTAATATGAATTATCTTGATAAAGTAAGGGTTGATTTAATATATCATTTACCGCTAAGTGAAGTTATTACAGATTTTTATGACCAACTAAAGTCCAGAACAAAAGGATATGCAAGTCTTGACTATGAATTTGCAGAGTATAAACGGTCTAAATTAGTCAAATTGGATGTAATGCTTGCCGGAGAAGTAGTTGACGCACTTTCAGTTATATGTCACGAGGACAATGCTTTCTATATAGGACAGAAATTAACTGAAAAACTTAAAACAATTATTCCGAGACAAATGTTTGAAGTGCCTATACAAGCAGCAATTGGCGGCAGAGTTATTGCAAGAACAAATATAAAAGCTTTAAGGAAAAGCGTGCTGGATAAATGTTATGGTGGTGATATTACACGTAAACGCAAACTTTTAGAGAAACAAAAACGCGGTAAAAAACGTATGAAAGCTGTCGGACGTGTAGAAGTGCCGCAAGAAGCTTTTATGGCTGTTTTAAGTTTGGACGAAGAGTAAATGGTTTGATTTTTCTAAGTTCGTTTAAATACGCTTTATTTCTGTTAATGTCGGATCAAGTAATCTTCTTCCGATATTTTCAAAGTTTATTGCGAATAATGTCTTGCTGCCGTATTTAATCATTTTTTCAACAACGCCGTTTCCGTATTTTGCGTGTACAACAGCATCTCCTTGTTGAATAGGATCGCTCATAACCAAATCTTCTTGAGGAATGTCTGCATCATATACAGGAACTATCGGAGTATTTGAACTTCTTTTTTCAAGAATTTCGCCCGCGTCTGATTGTTCTTCATTACTTAATTCTTCTAACAGACTATCATTTTCATCATTATTCGCAAATTCTTTCAGTTCATCACTCGCATATTCAGTTATTTCAGAGTTATCATCTTCGTCATCATTATTTAATTCATCAATTAAATCCAAATCTGATTCGGAAAATTCTTCTGCCTCATCTTCGCTTCTTTGAGTTGTGTAGACTTTATCAACATCTTCTATAATCTGTTGTTCAGTATCTTCATCGACTAATAAAGAATCATCTTCGTTATCCATGTTTACAATAATGTCATCTTCTTCTGGTAATTCGGAAGAATCCAATTCGGTAATTTCTTCAAAATTGTCGTTTAGCACATCTCCGTTTAGAGGCATAAGCTTTGGTTCTGATGTTAAATCTATGTCTAAATCTTTACTTAATGCTTCATAATCTTTTTCTTCATATTCTTCTTCATCGTCATTATCAAGCATTGAATCAACATCTTCTTCTACTTCAACAACTTCTTCATTTTCTGAATTGCTATTGTTACTTTCTTGCTTGTCTTCTTCTTTATATTGAGCTTCTAATTCTCTAAGAGCTTCGTATTCTGCATCAAATTCTTCTTGAGATATCAACAGATTGTCTTCACTCTTTAAAATAGGCATATCACTTGTTTGATTGAATTCAACTTTATCTGCATTGTCTTCTATATCATAATCAGTGCTGTCAATAATTTTTTGTAATAATTCGCTTCTGTCAATATGTTCATTATCTGTAGTTTTAGAGTCCTCTGTTAAATCATCTTCGCCAAAAAGGTTAACATCTTTATTCTCTTCGTAGTCATTAGAAACCGAATCTATAATATCATTTGATTTTTCTTCTATTGCAGCATAAATTTCTTCTTCAGACATGGTATTTTCTTCGTCTTCGATATAATCTGCCGATTCTTCATTTTCATCTAAATCAATGTTAATAATTTCATCAGAATTATCTGTATCTGTTAACTCATTATTTTCTTCTGAGTCTTCAATATCTTCTTCGGATATTATACTTGCCCCTTCTGTAATAACAGGTTCGTCTGTCATATCATCAGATTCATCTATTGTATCTTTTGATTCATTTTCAGCATTAACAGACTCTCTTTCTGTATCCGAAGTTTCATTTGTATTATTTTCACTTATTTCTGAATCTGTATTATCCTCAAATCCTTCTGTACTTGAATTTAGTTCATCTTCTTCATTACAGTTTTCTTGAAGTTCTTCAGCTATATTATTATTTTCAGCAGATTCTTCGTTTATAGCGATATTGTTTTGAACATTTATATTTTCTGCAACAGTATAATTTATGAATTCATTAACAGGTGCTGCATAATATACCAAAGGAATATAATTTAAAGCTTCTCCGGTGACAAGAAATGAATTCTTTGACAGTGGATTTAAAAATGCCGAATAAACATTAAATATATTTTTGTTTGATAAGGTTGATTCAATAATAAAGTTATCAAACATATTTTTCATATCATTCAAATATTGGAATTTTGAATGTGTAATAAATGTTGTTGGCAGCGATGATTCTTTTGTAATATATTTAAGACTTTTTTTAGAAATAGTGTTCGAAGCTTCAAGCAGTATCTGAATCTTATTATTATTTTGCAGTTTTTCATAAATGAATGTTAAATACTTGTTTAAAAAGGTTGAATCAAGTTTTGATAAATCAATAACTGCGCATTCTGAATCGAGTATTTTATCTAAACTGTTTACTTCATTTATATTTGATGCAAAATACCCTAAATTTTTATATTTGGTAAGCTTATTTTTAAATACCAAAAGTTTAAATATGTGTTGTTGATCGACCATGTTGTCTACAATGGATTTTAATGTGTCAAATGGCACGAACGGTACTGTTTTGGAGTATTCCGATAATTCATTAAATATCTCTACTATTGTTGATTTGCTGTCAGATGTGGCATCAGATAAGCAGGATTCATACATAAATTGCATGGAGTTAGAGTCTAACGGGAGTTTGAAATCTAATCCTGCAACATATTTTTTTGCTTTTATAACACCTAATGTGTCAATAACAATTGTATTCATACCGATATTTGCAAATTGTTTATATAAATTTTTTATCAGCAGATTGTTTTTATCTGGAGAATCTATACTTATCAGCATCTTCTTATCAAAAGCAGATGAATCAATTACAATATTACATCCGCTATCAGCAGTCTTTGCAACGATTATCGGTTTATCGTATTTTATCGAATTATTTAAAATTTCTTCTGTGAAGAGTTCAATTTGAGAATCTTTTGACGGTATTGTTCCGTCATAATTATTTAACGAGTTTTCATCGTACAAAAATAAAATTTTTGCATTTGCAACAGCTATATCTCCAAAATTTTTTAATTGTGTTACTTGCGCAATATAATTTTTTTCATTGCTGCAAATTTTAATAAATGAAGATAATGAAATATTATTAGTTGCTTCAAATACAATAAATCCAACTCTTGATTCTATAATTCTCATCTGCTGCCCTCATTGGTAATATACCATGAACATGCTTCATGTTAAATAATATTAATTGTAAAATTTACAATTTGAAATCATAATCTTAACATGTTTGTATTATACGGTTTTGCCTTTACATTTACTTGTGTTTGTCTTACAATATCTTGGTTAAATATGATTGCAGTTAGGAGACAGATGCTATGTTAAACAGAGTTTTATTATGTATAATGGACGGTTGGGGAATTGCAGATACAAGCAATGATACTAAATATGATGCAACAAAGTTGTGTAATGCGGTTAATGTTCCTGAACTTATCAAAGATTATCCGTCAGTAAAGATTCATGCAGATGGTGAATATGTTGGTCTTCCTGCCGGACAAATGGGTAATAGTGAAGTCGGTCACCTGAATTTAGGAGCAGGCAGAATTGTTTATCAAGACTTATCAAAAATTAATAATGCAATAAAGGATGGTTCATTTTTCAAAAATGAAAGATTCTTGGAAGCTATTAACCACGCAAAGAAGAATAATTCTTCTCTTCATATATATGGGCTTGTTTCAACCGGTGGTGTGCATTCATCATTAGATCATGTTTTAGCTCTTATTAAATTGGCTGCTGATGAAGGTTTAAAGAATGTATATGTTCATGCCTTTTTAGACGGACGTGATACTCCGCCAAGCAGTGCTTGCACATATTTAAAAACCGTTGAGGATGAATTGGCTAAATATAATTTACCGCCTGTAGCATCTGTTGTCGGTCGATATTATATTATGGACAGAGATAACAGATGGGACAGAGTAGAAAAAGGATATAACTGTCTGCTATTTGGTGAAGGCGAAAAAGCAAATTCAGCAATTGAAGGAGTTAAAGCATCATATGCAAACGGTATAACAGATGAATTTGTTCTTCCAACTGTAATCGGCGGAGAAGAATCAAGAATTCACGATAATGATGCTATAATATTCTTTAATTACAGACCTGACAGAGCAAGAGAAATCTCTAAAGCAATTAACTTCTCTAAATTTGACGGCTTTAACAGAAAGAAAGTTTTATCAAATATTTACTATTGCACTATGACAAGTTATGATGCGTCATTTACATTCCCTGTAGCATTTCCGAAAACAAAGCCGGTAAATATTTTAGGTGATGTTTTGGAAGCAAACGGAATTAATCAATTCAGGACTGCTGAAACTGAAAAGTATGCTCATGTTACGTTCTTCTTTAATGGAGGTATAGATGAGCCGCAACCTCATGAAACACGTAAACTGGTTGCATCACCTAAAGTTGCTACGTATGATTTACAGCCTGAAATGAGTGCGCCGGAAGTCTGCGAGAATGTTCTTTCAGCAATAGAAAACAAAGACTACGGATTTATTCTCGTAAACTTTGCAAATCCTGATATGGTAGGTCATACAGGTGTTCTTGAAGCTGCAGAAAAAGCTTGTAAAACGGTTGATGATTGTGTCGGTAAGATTGCGGAAAAGTGTAAAAAATTCGGTGTTACAATGCTGCTTACTGCTGACCATGGTAATGCTGAAGTTATGTTTAATGCAGAAACCGGTAAACCTCATACGGCACATACAACAAATGTTGTTCCTTTTGTGGTAATAAATGCTCCTTGTGAATTTGAACTTCGTGAAGGCGGTGCATTATGTGACGTAGCACCAACAGTTTTACAGTTAATGGGAATTGAACAACCTTCCGAAATGACAGGTAAAAGTATGCTTAAGCTTCCGGTTGGTGTAAATAGTTGTAAATAAATGTGTTTTATTTATTAAAATACGAAAGGAAATATTGCAATGAGAGTTTATCCTGTAGTTTATCAAAATCAAAATAATGTTAGCCATAGAAGTATCAATAAAATGACAAAGTATGGTATAGGCAGTTTAATTGCAAGTTCGACAATATTTATGTTTTCAAATGCGGTTAATTCAACTTTTGCAAACAATGTTGAATGTACTAAAGTCTTTAATTCTGCTGCATCATTGTTTGGGATTATAGGTACGGCTCTTAGTATTACTGGTATAAAAAGAGATGAAAATTTTTAGTTTGTATTTTATATAAGCAACAAGAATTACAATGCTGTAAAGAAAGGAAAGAAAGAATAAATAATACATAAGAGAATATCAATAATGAACTTATTCAATTATTTATTTATTAAATGATGGAAACGAAAGCTTTAGATATAGATTTATCATTAAAGAAAAATAATGTAGATGAATTTTTTTATAATTTATCAGAGAATCCGAACGGATTTAAAAATAAAGACTTTAGGTATACATTGAGTCTTATTTATCAGCTTGTGGAAGATGAGTTTGAGGGAATCTTTTTATCTCCCAATTCTCCTGTCAGAAACACAGACTTTTTTCTAATCAACGATGGTACAGAAAATAATCCTAAACTTAGTTTCTTCGTAACACCGACAAATAATTTTCAGTTCTATCTTAAATCAAAAGGCTCAATGTTTCGCTTTTCTTCAAAAGAAGTTGAAGGTGAAATAGGATATATAATGCCATTGTATTTAGTTTTAGACTACTTTGGAGGATTTGGAGAAATCGTAGATTTTTCTTCTCTTACTCAGACTTTTGCATATTTTAATAAACTTACTCACTTTGTAATGAAGTTAATTGAGAAGCTTTATTTTGTGCCGGCAGTTCATAAAAAAGAGGGCATTAACAGTACTGCAGGATCTATGTTTAGGATTGTATATGAGCCGATTGTATCTAATAAAGAATCAGCAAGAATAATTAATGAATTAGAAAATAATTTACCGGAAAACTTATTTATAAAAGGTCCAAAACCTAAAAATTTTGTAGAGAGATTTATAAGAGAATATTTGAATTATCTAATTTATAAATTTTTAGGTATAAAAGCATACAGGTTCAAAGATATAAAATCAGGGCATTATATGCTAAAGGATCTTGAACAAAAATGTTATTTGAAAGGTAAAGATGTTGCTGAGGATATTGCTCAGTGGTTTGATGAATTATATTTAGGCAAATATGATTTAATACCGTTCTTTAAAGTAAATAAGCTGAGCGAAGATGAATTTGAACTAAAAATTCATATAAAAAATCGTAAGACAGATGAAACTATTCTTCTTGATGATTTGTATACTAATGATGAAATTTGGGAATTAAGCACTCAGGATATTTCAAAAATTATAGAAAAACAGTTAAATTATGCAGTCAGATATATGCCTGAACTTGAAACTCTGTTTGAAGATGAAGAAAAGTTATCTTTAATTTTGAATTTGAATGAAGTTTATAAGATAATTGCACAAACGGCATATTATTTACAAAAAGCACAAATAGATGTAATATTGCCGGATGAGCTTACGAATATAATTGTACCGAGAGCATCTATTAATGCTAAAGTTAAGCAGTCACGTTCAGCGGAACTTATGCAAATATTTAACACTGTTTCTTCAAGTGCAATTTCTTTAGATGATATTTTAGAGTTTTCGTATGAGATTTCTTTAGGTGATGAAAAAATATCGCTCGAAGAATTCGAAAAACTTGTTGGTGATTCTAACGGACTTATTCAGTACAGAGGTAAATATATTCTTGTCGATAAAGCAGAAGGAATAAAACTTGTTGATCAGATTAAGAATGCAAATCACAAGAAAATGACAAGACTCGAGTTAATTCATGCATCAATGTCAGGTCAACTGCAAAACTATGAATTTAATTATGATGATGCGTATGCAAATGTTATAAAAGATTTTGCAAAACCTGTAGAAGTAACTCAGCCGGATTCTTTAACGGGAGATTTAAGACCGTATCAGCAAACAGGTCTGAAGTGGTTATGGACTAACATCTCTAAGGGGTTCGGATGCTGTATGGCAGATGATATGGGACTTGGTAAAACAATTCAGGTAATTGCCTTAATTTTAAAACTAAAAGAAGAAAACAAACTAAAAAATCCGGTACTTGTTATTTGCCCAACAACTCTTATGGGTAACTGGATGAAAGAACTTCAGATGTTCGGTCCGACTTTAAAAGTTTCAACATACCACGGGTTAGACAGAAACTTGGATTTAAAAAGTGATGTTATTCTTACAACATACGCAATTATGAGAATTGATGTCGACGAGATGAAGAAAAATACTTGGGGAATGATTGTAGTTGATGAAGCACAAAATATAAAGAACCCTGATACAGCGCAAACTTTAGCGATAAAATCAATGAAATCTGATATAAAAATTGCAATGACAGGTACTCCTGTAGAAAACCGTTTAACAGAATTATGGAGTATTTTTGATTTTATAAATAAAGGTTATTTAGGCTCATTAAAAGAATTTCAAAAGAGTTATGCTGTTCCTATAGAAAGATTTAAGGAACATTCAAGGGCTTCTAAACTTAAACTTTCAGTTTCGCCGTTTGTCTTAAGAAGGCTTAAAACTGATAAATCAGTAATATCAGATCTACCTGATAAAATGGTTATTAATGATTACTGTTATTTGGCAAAACCTCAGGCAATATTGTATGAAAAAACGCTTAATGAAATGATGGATAAAATTTCCGGTTTTACCGGCGTAAACAGAAGAGGAAATATTTTCAAGTTAATTACGGCGTTAAAACAAATTTGTAATCATCCGTATCAGTTCCTTAAAAACGGTGATATGGCAAAAGAACTTTCAGGTAAAGCAGAGAAATGTGTTGATCTGGTTAACAGTATTATAGATAATAACGAAAAAATGCTTATATTCACGCAGTATAAAGAAATGGGTGACTTACTTGTGAAAATACTGTCAGATGAGTGTAATACAGAACCATCTTTCTTCCATGGTTCTTTAACTGTTTCGCAGCGTGAAAATTTAATTGAAGATTTTCAAAGTAATAACGAACGTAAAGTTATGATACTTTCCCTGAAAGCCGGAGGAACAGGCTTGAACCTTACAAGTGCTACTAACGTAATTCACTATGATTTGTGGTGGAATCCTGCGGTTGAAGAACAAGCAACGGACAGAACTTATCGTATAGGGCAGGATAAAAATGTAATGGTTCACCGCATGATTACATTAGGTACTTTTGAAGAAAAAATTGATGAAATGCTTAAATCTAAAAAAGAGCTTGCTGATCTTGCAGTTTATGAAGGAGAAAAGATTATAACAGAACTTTCCGATCAAGAAATATATGATATATTCTCTCTTTCGGCAGGTTAGCTTAAATGAATGTATGAAGGGTAGTTATGGCTTTATTAACAGCAGATAAAATTTTAGAATACATACCTGTTCTATTTCAAACAAATTTAAAAGGTGAAGTTGAAATATTTAAAAAGCTTGAAAAGATATTAGCATTTGATGAAGGTTTTATTTACTTTGCTAACCCGGATAGTTTGCAGCTAAAATACACATATGCGAACCATAAAGAGTATCCGGCGGAGCAGATTTTTAATCTTAATAAGACTAATCGAGACTATATATTCAGTGATAAAACGGATGTTTTATCACTTTCTGACAACATAATAAATTTATTAGAACTGTCAAAATTTAATTTAAAATCGTTTATTATATCTAAGTTAAAGATTAAATCTACGGTTTTTGGTGTGATAATTTTGGGTAAGTCTCAAGCTGATTTTTATAAAAATGAAGATTTATTTGCTCTTAATGCGTCTTCCTCAATACTTTCATATATTTTAAAGGATCAAGAACTTTCAAATGTGTTTAAAATTCAGTTAAAAGCTCTAAAAGACGGCATTGTAGAAAAAAATAACGCATATAAAACAATTAAAGAACAGAATGAAAAAATTCTGGAAGCTGATAAAGTAAAAAATGAGTTTTTGGCGAATATATCACATGAGCTTCGTACACCGTTAAATTCCATATTGGGATTTGCTGATATCTTGGATACCGAATTATACGGAAATCTGAATGAAAAACAAAAGGAATACATCTGTGATATAAAAGCTTCCGGCACTCATCTTTTGGGAATGATAAATGAAATTCTTGATATGTCTAAAATTGAAGCAAATGCAATGAAGGTTGTAAAAAGTGTGTTTAGAATTTCACGTGCTTTAAATGAAGTTTCTAATCTGCTTATGCCCCTTGCTAAGAAAAAAAATGTATCAATAAATGTTGATTTAATTCAAGATTTTGAAGTATTTGCTGATTATCAAAAAATTCAACAAATTCTTTATAACCTTGTAAGTAATGCAATAAAATATTCTCCGGAAAATGATAATGTTGATATTTCTGCAGTCTCAAATGAAGAATGTTTTAGGATTGCAGTTCATGATAACGGAATAGGAATTGATCCTAAATACCACGGAAAAATATTTGCAAAATTTGTTCAACTTGATAATGCATATACAAAAAAAGAAAGTTCTACAGGGTTAGGACTTACAATAACTAAAGAGCTTGTAGAGTTGCATGAGGGGAAAATATCACTTATTAGCGAAGTAAACAACGGTTCTACATTTATAGTAGAAATTCCTCTATAGGTGAAAATTCAAATATATGTTATTTCAGCCCCGGTTCAGCATCAGAACCTGTTATTTTCTTTCTTAAATAGAATCTTAATTCCGGAAGTGCTACTGCCAATAGGAAACTGCTTATACCTATATTTGCAGTTATATTTGCAGATTTTACTCTTAAAGCTTTTTTAGCGTATTTTTTAATATCTCCGCTCTTTTTTGCACCTTCGGCAAACTTCTCAATTTCTTGTTTTAATTCAAATATTTTCTTCGTGTCTACAAATTCTCTCGGATCTCTAATCCTGTTTTTAAGATATTTTACTCCGCAATATTCTTCACATAGTTTTGCAAATCTTGAATTCGGATTTTTGTCTAAGAATTCTATAACATTTTCTCTTGCTGACGGCATTTTTAATTTATTTGTTTTGATTGAATTCAAAAATTCTTCATTATTCATTAATTTAGGATCCAAGTTAACATTAATCTTGAACAATTTTAACGATGCTCTATCTAAACTTTTTGCAAGATATATCGGAAATACAAAGTTTAAGAACATCATCATGCCGTTTTTAAAGCCTAATTCCATTTGTTCATATTCATTTCTTCCGGTTAGTACTCTTCCGATTGTTAAGCCGCCATCAGTTACTGCCATTTTGTTTACATTTGACATGTTTGCCATTGTAGAAGTAATTCCTTTGAATGATACTTCTCTTGAATTGTTAATATTCTTTTTTCTTTCTTGTTTTTCTTTTATTTTTTCTGTTAATTTAAAATTCAGTTTAGGAAGTATAAAACCCATAAGCGCAATCGGAATAGCTGTCGTAATAGCAAATTTTGCGGCTTGCAGGTTTTGGTACTTTCCTTTATTTGTTAATGCTTTTTCTAAGTCTTTAACAGCTTCCGGCGCAATTTTCTTAAACTTTTCAATATTATAATTAATACCTTGATCCACACGTTCTTTAAATAAGCTCATGTTGACATTAGCATTATATCCGCATTTTTTTATTGCCCAGTTACATAATTTCCCTAATAAAATCGGACCACCCATCCAAATTGCAGAAGTGCCGTATTCATCAATAAAACGCTCTCTTGTTGCATTATTTGCCATTTGCCTAGAGTCTTTTAAGTTTTGATTATATGTAAGTCCTAATTTTGCAGGTATCTCT
>CADBTL010000122.1 GCA_902797575.1 uncultured bacterium | reverse complement strand
TTCCCTGCAAACTCTGGGGAACGGTTTTAAGTCAGACTACGTGCTATCCCGCACCTAGTCTGACTTTCACACACCTAAGGTCGGATTTGAAAAAGTTAGAATAATTGTCATTTTTCGACTTTTTCAAATCCTCAATATGTATTAATTTATTAATATGTAAATTGATAAGTTTGTCCAAGTTTATTAATTGTAAATTGAAGCGGTTGCGGATCATCTTTAAATTTTAGACAAAGTATTCTCATTGAAGAATTTGCTTTTAAGTCATAATTTTCAGGTAATGAATGAGCAAATCTTGTAGCTTCTTTTACAACCATTGCAAGTCTTACATTGTTTGCTACAGTAAAGCCGAATGACAAACCTCCTGTAGCTACCGCTAGCGGAACTGCCAATGTATCTGCAACATCTAATTTGTCAAAATCTACAAATGTTGATGTTGTAATGTCCTTTAGTGCTGCAAGTCTTTCTGAATAAACCTTTTCTACTTTTATATCAGAATTTGAATTATTTTTGACAATGTATTCAAATGCATGAACATATTTATTTTCTTTGTTCTTTAAACGATACTCATTAATTGTTACCGTAACATCAGCTTCTGCATTATAAAACCTTTCTGAATCAACACAAGTTAGGTCAATCGGATCATTATCCTCTGAATAAGGAATTGCAGATGTCTTTTCATTACCCTTTGACATTTTATCGTTTAATTTGCTCATACCTTTTTTTAGCGGTTTTAAACCGTCAGGAAGAGTAAATAAACCGTCTAAAGCACCAGACCTTGCATAATCTATAAAATCGAACTTATATTCTTTATACGCTTCTTTATCCTCAAGTGTCTCAAATTTGTAATTTTGACTTTTAAAGAATTCTGTTACATCGTTATTATCTTTGTCATATTCTCCGTCTGTTACAATATATACATCTGTGTCATGTAATGCAGGATAAAATTTCATATAATAGTGCTCATCGCCATATGTTGCATAATAAGCATTTCTAGAAAGTTTTTTTATTGCAACCTCTCTGCTTAATATATTATCCACAACAGGAACAACATTTCTTATGTTTTGGTCTTTTATTCTGTATGCGTGGTAGTCTTTAATCATGCCTGCTGCATTAGCAGCAGCTGAGAAAAGAACAAGTATTGATAATACACAAAAGCCTTTTAGTATTTTTTTCATATTAATTTTTCTCCTCTGTTATTACTTCCACATTTTCTTCTTTTTCTTTTATGTTTTTTACATATAATTCATCAAGCAAAACACAAATTGTTGCAGCCATTGCCGGTCCGAAAAGAACTCCGATAAAGCCAAAATACTTCCCGCCTAAAATTAATGATAAGAAAATAATTGTTGGATGTAAATCCATTAATTTACTGAATGCATAAGGTCTAACCAAATTATTTTCTATAAGTTGTGCGGCAACCATAACAATAAGTGTTGTAATCAGTACTTTTGCACCAAACTCATAAACACCTATTAAGCAAATTACAATTGCTATAGCAGGTCCAACAACAGGAACTATGTCTAAAATTGCTGCTATGATTGCAATAGATATTGCATAAGGGTTTTGCAAAATTAACAAACCAACTGCATTTACAACAAAAACACTCAATACAGCCATTGTTTGAGCAAATACATAACCACCCATTTTTGAAGATATATTATCAATAATTTCTTCAGTTCTATTTTTTATATTTAAAGGAAAATATTTCAAAACAGTTTCTTTAATATTCTTTTTATCCTGCATGAAGAAAAATAGGAAGATTAAACCTGTTAAGCAATAAGCAAAACTTGAACCCATTCCTTTCATTAATCCTACAACATAATCTATTGCACCTTCGGTAGAATTTGCCATAGAGGCAGTAATTCCATCAATGTCTATTTTGGTTATACCCATTGCTTGAAATAAAGCGCTGCCTTTAATAGTCTCATTTAAATTTTTAACATAATTAGGATATTCTTTTATTAGTTCACTAATTTGGTATGCACCGAGCATAAATATAAATGCAAGTAATACACCTAATATAGACAAAGCTCCAAATAATACAATGCAGGTAGCAACAGGTCTTGGCATTTTCTTCTCTAATTTGTCAACAATAGGATTAAGAGAGCATGCAAATACTAATGAAATAAACAGCATTATTGCTACATCAACATTTGTGAACATAAAAAATAAACAAAGTATAATAAAAAATCCAAAAAGAATTGTATTAATGGAAATTTCATTATTAAATAATCTAATCATATTTCCTCCTATAAACTTTCATAATAATATACTAAACATGTTTAATATTCAATCTCTTCAATAAAAAATTAAAAATTTTATGTCAAGTAAATACATGAATAGTAGCCATATGAAGCATTATTCTTTGGTATTTCTATCGTTAAAGTTTATTCAATGTTTTTTTTAAAGTCTTAACATAACAATTATCCGCGAAATCTGATTAGAAGTGCAAACATCTAAAAAGGGTTTTAGATATTTTCTGAACCCCCCTTTAAAATAAATGGTCAGGAGGGGTAAATGACACACGATTCGAACCTCCGACAGCAGCGTCATCCAAGCGAAGTGCTACCTCTCCCTTAGACGTGACATTTAGTCACCTCTTCGGTCGGCAGAGTCAAGCTGCGCTACATTTCAAAAAAAAAGAACCTATCTTGCGATAAGCTCTTTTTTAATGGTCGGGATGACACGATTCGAACGTGCGACCCCTTCGTCCCAAGCGTAATAAAGCCTTGCGTAACTAACGTATTCAAACGTTCTATAATATAGATAAATCCTGTATTTTACAGGCTTGATATTCGTTATCATACGTCAAAGAAATTTAGTATTTTTTACTCCCGATTACACGCACATTACACGCAAGATTTTTAATCTTTCTGTTTAATCTGTTTAGGCTTCTTTTTCTGTGGTAAAAAGTTTTCGTCTGTTATTACAGGTTTACCTGTTTCAAGTTCAATCTGCTTTCTTGCAACT
>CADBTL010000121.1 GCA_902797575.1 uncultured bacterium | reverse complement strand
TGAACATTATAAAAATGATTCATACATATATATAAGACAAGTTAATAATTTTACTGAAATAGGAGATGCAGTAAATAATAATGTTACGGATAATGAAGGATGGAGTAGAATATTTGAAGAATTCTGCCCTAATAATATAAAAAAACATAGTAAAGTTTATAAATATGAAAATAAGAAATCAATGGGATTTTGGCAAATATTATTTTCAGTTATAAATAGTGACAAACATAAGATAATAACATTATTAGGTATTAAAATTAAAATAAAAAGACGCAAAAAAATTAAAGATGTTGATAAAGAAGTAAAAGAATTAAGAAATAATCTTAATAATTATGTAAAAATAATAGAAAATTTGGTTGTAGAAAAAAATTATTTGAAAACTTGTTTAAACAATCTTTCTAATCAATATAGTGAAAAAATAAATGATTTATATAATATTTCAGAAAATTTATCAAAACAAAATAATATTGTAAATTTATCTATAAATCTACAATTAATGAAAAAACATTTAGAAAATATAAAGCATAAAGTAAAGTACAATAAAAACGGATTATTAACATATTCTTACAATAATGGTGAAAATGATAGCGAATATTACAATACAAATATAGATTGTGTTGGAAATATAGGTGATTATATCCAATCACTTGCTGCACAACAATATTTTTTAAATATTGATGAATATATTGATAGAGATCTTATAAGTCTTTATAATAGACAAAATATTAATCTAATAATGAATGCTTGGTGGTTTTTTTGGCGCAAAAATAAAAATTTATCAGAAAAAATAAATCCTTTATTTGTTTCATTTCATATTAATAATCAAGATAATATTTCTAAAGAAACAATGGACTATTTAAAACGTTACGAACCTATCGGTTGTAGAGACTTATCTACAATGCGATTTTTAATTCAAAATGGAATAGAAGCTTATTTTTCCGGCTGTCTTACCTTAACATTAGGTAATACATTTAAAATTAAAAATGAAACAGAAAGAGAAAATCTAGTATATTATGTAGATTATGATGAAAATCAAAATGCACAAATTCAAACGAATTTATCTAAAATACTTCAGCAAGGGTATAAAGATTTTCGAATAGAAAATGTGCATCATAATATTGATATACATAATTCACCGGAAAAAAATTTATTAGATGCCAAAAATTTACTTTATAAGTATGCTAGAGCCAAATTAGTTGTTACAACCAGACTTCATTGTGCTTTACCATGTTTAAGTATGGGTACACCAGTAATATTTATAATTAATTCATATGATAGTTCCAGATTTGAAGGTTTAGAGCAACTATTAAATGTGATAGGATATAATGAACATGGCCAATTTATAAATAGAGTAAACTTAAATCAAAACAATAATGTATATAATTCAAATGACTATAAGCTTTATGCAGATTATCTTACAAATATATGTACAAACTTTGTTCAACAAGAAAAGAAAGATTATAATTATTCTTTAATATAATTTGTATGATTATTATTCTTTCAAAGCGTTTTTACCTCTTAGTTCTCTATGAAAAGTAATTGCAAATCTGTGAGCTTCATCACGTATGCGCTGTATTAAATACAATGCATTCGAGTCGCGCGGTAAAAGTATTGATTTTGATTGATTCGGAAGAAAAACCTCTTCTTCTCTTTTTGCCAATGATACAAAATCAATTCCGTTTTTGCCGACCTTTATTCCCATATCTTGAACTATTTCCATTACGCTTGAAAGCTGACCTTTTCCGCCGTCGATAATAATTAAATCAGGTTTCTCCCATTTTGGTTCACCAAGACGTTTTAGCCTTCTTGTCAAAACTTCTTTCATCGATAAAAAATCATCAGGTTTACCTTCTGTCATACGGACTTTAAATTTGCGATAAGCCGTCTTTTTAGGCAATCCGTTTTGGAAAACAACCATTGATGCTACAGTATTAGTTCCTTGAATATGAGAAATATCATAACATTCAATTCTGTTTGGAAAATTAGTTAAATGTAATTTTTCAGCCAAATACGAACCAACTTCATTAAAATCATCTCTGATTTCTGCCATTTTTTTTAATTTTGCATTTTCAAGTGTATTATGAGCATTTTTGAAAGCTAATTCGTATAGCTCTCCATACTTGCCTCTGCCATTTCCGTAATTAATCAAGATTTTTTTACCTGATAATATTTTTAGCCAGTCCTGATATAACTCTTTATTTCCAACTTCTTCCAAATCTTTCGATATAATTTTATCAGGAAATTCAAGTTTTAGAGTAGAATAGTATTCTCTAAAGAATGTTTCAAAATACTCTGTTTTATCAATGTTGTCAACAAAATACGTAAAATCTTTCTTATCGATTAACCTTCCTTCTCTTATCATCATTATTACAATAACCAGAATTCCGTCTTCATAAATTACGGCAATAATATCTTCATTTAATTTTGTATTTTCATATACAACTTTTTGCCGCTCTAAAGTCTTTAATAAATCATTATAACTGTCACGCATTTTTGCAGCTTTTTCAAACTGCTCTGTTTCAGAATACTTAATCATTTGATTTTGTATCTCTTTAAGTAATTCTGTTTGCTTGCCGCTTAAAAACAGTTCAACTTGTTTAATAAGCTTTTGGTATTCTTCTGGTGTGACTTTGCCCTGACATGGTGCAAGGCATTTTCCTATATGATAATAAAGACAAGGTCTATTAGAAAATTTTGGTGTTTTACACTGTTTTAGAGGAAATATTTTTTTTAGAAAATCTAAAGTTGCATACATTGCTCCTATATCAGTATATGGACCATAAAATCTACCTTTATCCGGATTAAGGTTTTTCTTTCTTACAACCTGAATTCTTGGAAAATCTTCATCTGTAATCAGAAAATACGGATATTTTTTATCATCTTTTAATAATATGTTGTATTTAGGTTTGTGCTTTTTTATTAAATGTGATTCTAAAATAAGAGCTTCTACTTCTGAATCAGTAATTATATATTCCATTCGTTCTATTTGAGAAACAAGCACTGTAACTTTTACACTGTCGTGTTGTTTATGAAAGTAACTGTATACCCTTCTTTTTAAGTTCTTAGCTTTTCCAACATAAATAATTTCATTATCTTTATTGTAATAAATATAACAACCCGGTTGATTCGGAACCAATTTAATTGTTTCTAAAAGTTGATTATTCATAAGAATATTATAGCATACCACCGGATAAATAAATTTTTAGTTAAAATATTACGGAATGTAACAATTTTATATAAAATACCTGTTTTTTCTAAAGTTTTAAAAAAAAATGCCGATATACAAAACATAAGGAGAATTAATTAATGGAAGAAGATTTTAAAGTAATGAAAAATGAAACAGAAGAAAATAACGAACAAGAAAATTCTGAACAACAATCTCAACCACAATCATCCGGTAAAGTTATAGATGAATCTAACTATAAAATCAGAGGTCCGAGGGAGCACGGTCCAACGGCTGTGGGACGAGGTGGTGATCCGTTATTCAGGAGAATAAAAGCAACAAGAGAACAATTACTTGAACTAATGGAAGAAACAAGTACAGTTCAGGATTGGGTTCAAAGAGAAACTTGCAATAATGTTGCTTTAGCTTGTCTTGAAAGTGAAGATTTAAAAGAAGCATATTTTGCTATAAAAGATGGATTTGGTGAATACGGCAAAATTTCTTTAATGGGATATAAAACACCTATGGGAATAGAGATTCCAAGATTAAAAATATATGATACAGACGGAGAAGTAATTGAAGTTTTAACTGGTCCTCTTGCAATTGATGAATTAAACAGAAGAGCGTTAGCATACAAAAATTCTGTAAACAGATATGAATCTGTTGAAGTTGCAGAAGAACTACCTGCGGAGGAATGCGTTATAGCAGATTATTCAGGAAACCCTGAAGATTATGTATAAAATGCAACGCATAAAAATTCGGTGTTATATTTACATATAGCATTTAGGTTCTTGACCTGTAACGCCTGCATATAATTCAACGAATTGTTTAGCAGGACTCATATTTATTTTGGTAATAAGAACTTCTTCTATTTGGAAAAAGCCAACTTCTCCGGTCATTTCAATATCAATTCTTATAGGATTTCTTTCACCTCTATGAATACTGATTCTTTCAATAGCATTTGCTGAATATTTATGAATATCTCCGACTTTTGGTGTTGTATTAAGTATTAAAGGTATTCTTGCTCTGCCTTTAGTCATATCACAACCGTCAGCAATAAGAATTATGCCTGCCTCTGTAGAATGAATTCTTCTTGATGCCATATGACCTATAATAGATTCTATGGCAACAGATTTGATTATAACTCTTCTATGCAAATCGTCCGGAAAAATATGTTCAACTGCACGTTCAATGATAGGCTTTGCAAGTGTAACAGACATTTCTTCATGTCCTTGTCGTCCTATCATCATTCCCAAATCGTGCATTAAGCCTGCTAATATAACGGCACACATGCTGTCTTCAAAATTACCTATTTCTTCATTTTCTAAAGAAGTAGGAATACCTGCTTCATGCAATATGTTTAACATTTTTATTGCATTAGCAGTAACTTGACGCATATGAACAGGTCCATGGTCATTATATCCCAATCTTTTGATTGATACATTATTGGCATAATCCTGCATTTCCTGCAGTTCCGCATCCTTAAATAAATAATGTACCAATTCCAAACATTTGGGGCTGTTCTGCAAACGTTTTAATATTTTAGATTCTACAGAAACTTCCTTGACTGACTTCATCATATTATTATTTTAACATATATTTGAACTTTTTGCATTAAATGTAAATGGTAAGAAATATCTGTAAGAGTTGCGAGATATAGAAAATTATTTAACTAAAGTAGAGATAAATTTAATAGAATCATCAGCTAATTCTTTAACAAAGTCTTTAGCGATTTTAGAAAGCGGTCTGTTATCGATTTTATCAAAAATAGCGTAAATCGGATCACCACTGTTGTTGAATCTCATTTGTCTGTCTTTTTTATTTAAATAGTAGAATTCAAAATCTTCAGGAATTTCAAGAGCTCCAACCGGTTTTTTGTTTCTTTCGATAGCGTTATATAAATCTTGCATTTTATTCTCTCTCTGTTAAATATCTCTTACATATATATAAAGTATTTCATTTAACAGAAATTGCCTTTTTTAACCAG
>CADBTL010000120.1 GCA_902797575.1 uncultured bacterium | reverse complement strand
TTGTTGATTGTGTCAAGTTTTTTTGAACAATCATTGATGATAAATTTGTGTTAATAGTTAGTGCCATTTCGATACTCCTTTCTGGCTGTTTACTTATGACATGCATCCTTACATATCGTTTACGCTTTTCTAATTCCACATTTTTTTAAACCCCTAACAAAAAACATACAATTTGTTACAAATCTTTACATAACAAGTCTCAAAACATTGTTTTTGCTATACTTTTAATGTTAGGAGTTTATATGGGAAAGATTCTTATAGATAATAATCGTTGTAAAACATGTTACATATGCACCGAAACTTGCCCGAAAAAATTAATTAAAAAGAGCAATAAAACGAACCGTTTGGGTGATTATATGGTTGAATTTGATGATCCAAAAGGAGAATGTATCGGATGTGCAATGTGCGCAAAACGATGTCCTGATTTAGCAATTACAGAAGTTTGGAGATAAATATAAAACAAGGTGTTGGCTGATACCTCACCAAAGCCCTCTCTTAATGAGAGGGGAAGGATTAAGATTATGAACAACCAAAAAGTTTTAATAAAAGGAAATTATGCAATAGCTCAAGCAGCGGTTAAAGCAGGATGTCAGTGCTATTTTGGATATCCTATTACGCCTCAATCAGAAATTGGTGAGTATTTGAGCGGAAAAATGCAAGAACTGGGAAGAGGTTTTGTTTGTGCGGAAAGTGAACTTGCGGCTATAAATATGGTCATTGGCGCAGTTTCTACAGGTGTAAAAGCAATGACTTCGTCTTCATCTTGCGCTGTGGCACTTATGCAAGAGGCATTGTCTTATGCTGCAGGAGATGAACTTCCCGTTGTTTTAATAAATGTAATGCGTGCAGGTCCTGGGTTAGGTTATATTTATCCTGCTCAAGGAGATTATAATCAATCTGTTTACGGTGGCGGAAATGGTGACTATAAGATTATTGTTATAGCACCGTCTACCGTTCAGGAATGCATTGATTATACTTATAAAGCTTTCTATTTGGCTCACAAATACAGAAATCCGGTAATATTGCTTGCTGACGGACTACTTGGACAAATGATGGAACCTGCGGTATTTGGTGAATATCCATATCCTGAGATTGATAATTCCTCATGGGCATTAACAGGTGCTAAAAATCGACCTGCTAGAGCTATCTATTCTTTGGAGCCATCTGAGAGTAAACAAATTAATAGAATTAATCATTTATTTGAAAAATTTGATATTATTACCAAAAACGAAACCGATTGGGAAGAATTTGAAACAGATGATGCAGATATTATATTAACGGCATTTGGTTCAATGACAAGAAATATAAAAGCTGCAATGAAAGTGTTAAGAGAAAATGATATTAAAGCAGGATGCTTTAGACCGATAACATTAAATCCGTTTCCTCATAAAAGAATAAATGAACTTGCAAGACAAGGAAAAGATTTCATAGTAGTTGAGATGAATATGGGACAAATGTATAAAGATATAAAATACGCTGTAGAGGGACAGTCTAAAGTTGAACTTGTAAATCGTTCCGTTGGTGAATGGTTAAAAGTTGAAGAAATTGTATCAGCAGTAAAAAAAATTATGGAGAAAAATTATGCAGCAAGTATTTAGTATGCCAAAATCAATGAAAAAGGATTTTAAATATACTTTCTGTTCAGGATGTGATCATGGTGTTGCAATCAGACTTTTCTGTGAAGTTCTTGATGAGCTTGGAATACAAGATAAAACTATTTGCACAACATCTATTGGCTGCTCTGTATTTTTATACGATTTTATTGACGTTGATTGTATTGAAGCTCCGCATGGAAGAGCATTAGCAGAAGCAACCGGTGTAAAACGAGCTTGCCCAGACAAAGTAGTTTTTACATACCAAGGTGATGGTGATTTTGCATCTATAGGGCTTGCTGAATCAATGCATGCAGCATTCCGTGGAGAAAGAGTAACTGCTATTATGATAAATAATACAACTTATGGAATGACTGGTGGCCAACATGGCCCTACAACTATGATGGGGCAAGTTACTACGACATCTCCTATGGGCAGAAATAGAGAATACTATGGATATCCTGCAAGAATGGCAGAGCAAATTGCTCTCGCTGACGGTTGTGCTTATTCTGCGCGTGTTGCTTTAGATTCAATTCCGCATATTAATGAAGCTAAAAAAGCAATTAAAAAAGCTTTTCAAGTCCAATTGGATGGAATAGGGCTTGGATTTGTAGAGATTCTTTCTACTTGTCCTACAAACTGGCACATGACACCAGAACAGGCTCATGAAAGGGTAAGAAATGATATGGTTCAAACTTTCCCGCTCGGTGTATTTAAAGATTTATAGGAGAATATATAATGCAAGTGGCAAGAATTGATAATACTATATTTACATCAAAAAAAATTACAACTTTTAACGCTTTGTGGAGGTTGACTCATGATCCAAAATTTACGAATATAAAGCCTGTTAAAACTTATGGGCAGTACTTAAAAACTTATGGTTTGGATATAAAAGCAAAAAAACAGTAAATAATATTAATTACGTGGTTGGTTGCAGTCAACCGCAACTCTATCCTTGAGATGAGAGGAAGGTTATAAAATGGAAAAAAACTTTATATTAGCAGGATTTGGCGGTCAGGGAATTTTACTTGCTGGTACAATACTTGCAAATGCATTTATGCTTGATGATAAAAACGTTACTTGGTATCCTTGTTATGGTGCAGAGATGAGGGGTGGTACCGTTAACTGTGAGGTTGTAGTTTCTGACACAGAAGTTAGTTCTGTTCATAAAAAAGACTGTGATTACGCTCTTGTGTTAAATCAGCAATCTTTTGACAGATTTGTTCAAAATATAAAGTCTGGCGGCACTATTATTGCAAATTCTACACTTGTTGCTGAAACTAAGCCAAGAGCTGATATACATTATGTATTTGCTCAAATGGGCAAGATTGCATCAGATTTGGGTACTAATAAGATTACCAATGTTGTTTCTTTAGGTGTGCTGTCATCTGTTACTGATATAATATCAAAAGACGCTCTAAAGAAGGCAGTTGAAACAGTGTTGGGCGAAAAGAAAAAAGACTTGCTGCCATTGAATATAAAAGCACTGGAATGCGGTGAATCAATACTTACATGCGCATAACTTTATAAGACATTGTCTCCTGAAATTTTTTCTCCGTTTAGCAAATATCTTGCACTTTCTGTTTTTGTCAATTTTCCATCAACTGGAGAGTATGATTTTAAAAACAATGTATTGATTCCTGAAAAAGAATTCTTTTCAAGCCTAATAGAAACAGTATCTGTAAGTATTTTATTTTCGTATGGCGCTTCTTTCGAGAAAACTATTAAATTGCCTTCTGTTGCTTTTATAGATATTTTAGCATGTGCTCCAGAAAAATAATTTACAAGAGATATTGTGTCTCCTACTCTTTCTAGTGACCATACATCAATGCTTTGCGGCTTAAACGTTCTTGGGCTATCTGTATCATCCAGTTTAGCCGTAACTCTCCAACTGCCAAAGAATGTTTCCGGAACCTCATTTATTGAAATACCTGCATTCAATGTATAATTATCGTCTGCTATTACAGCAATGCCAGTAAACATTAGATAAGCAAAAAATATAATTAAAAACTTTTTCATAATTATTATTATAACAATTTATTGAAAAAAATCTAAGAAAAATAACTCCAAATAATTATTCAGTTAATTATCCTCAAGGATGATTTTTGTCAAAAATCCTTACAAATCTTTACATTTTGATTGTTAAAGTTAAACGAACATGATAGAATAGACTTGTAATTGTGTAGATGTTAACTGAAAAAGTGTATATATAAATGTGTTACTAATAAAGGAGAAGAAAGATGAAAGTAATCTCTAAAGAAACTAAGACAGTTAAATCTGCGTTTAATGATGAATTTGAAAACTATCTAAAAAAACAACAGGTTAAAACGACTTTCAATGGCTCTGAGGTTGAATCTTTTTCATGGTACAGAAAAGCGTTAGGTTTAGCATAAGTCCGTTTTAAATAAATATTTTTAATTTTGGGTGGTAAAATAAGAATTTATCATAGCTGGAGTTGTATTGCAATTTCGGCTATTTTTTGCGAATAAAGATTATCGAGGTAATTTAAAAATTTAAACTATTTTTAAACTGCAAATATAAACATTTGTAAAAAAAGAATATTTTTGGGATGGAAAAACACAAAAAAAATGTTAGCATGGTATTAACAAGGGATTATGCAAATATTTGTAAACTTTTTGTTACAAACAGGCAATTTTTGGAATTGATTTGTTTTTTAATAGTAGTGTGAAGGCAAATTAGTGAACGAAGAAAAAAATATAACAATCAATTGTATGAAGAATAATGAAACAAAGTTAACCGGTGTAACCTCTCCACTTGCACCGGGAAATCTTGTGTCAAAAGTTAATTCATTAACTTCTAATAATAGAGTTAAGCAAATTCTAAATCCGCAATCCGCATCTTTTAGCACCGATAAGGGCATTACTCTTGATTATAAACAAATTATTGATGAATTAATAAAAATTACACCAATTACAAATCTAAACGACTTTTATTCAAAAGTATATAGAATTATATTACAGCATATAGATTCCGGATTTTTTGCAGTAGGCTTGTTTAAAGAAAAATCTAACTGTATAAATTTAAGACTTGAAGATAAACTCGGAAACTTTTATTCAACAAAAGTGTTTTTAAAAGACGAAGATAATCCTATAGTAAGTGTATTTAATTCTCATATGCCGGAGTTTAAGGAAGATATATCTTTTTTGAAGCTTCTGTATTTGAAAAATAATCCTGCTGTAATAATTCCTTTAATTTCAGTAAATAAATGTATTGGAGTTATAATTTTTGCCGATAAATATGCAAGACAAAATATACAATTATATACACTAATTGCGAATTATATAGCACTTATTTCTCACAACTTTGAACTTGCAGAACAAAGTGATAAATATGTTAACACAGATAATCTAACATTATTATATAATCATAGAGCATTTCAGGAATTATTATTTGATGAAATATCTCGTGCAAGCACGACAAAGCAAAATTTATCTGTCATTATGCTTGATATATGCAATATTACAAAAATTAACCGTGAAATGGGTCATGCAAAAGGTGACGAAGTTATAAAGCTTGTTGCAGAAAACATTAGAAAAAATGTTAGAGAAGGTGACATTGCTGCCAGATATGGCGGAGATGAATTAGCTATAATTCTTCCTAATACTGCAATAGAACAGGCTAAATATATTGCAGAGTATTTAACTTACGCATTATCTTGTTTTTATATCGATGATGTTGGACCGATTAAAGTATCTGTAGGTATATCTTCTTACCCTGAATGCGCAAATGATAAAGAGAAATTATTAATACTTGCAGAGCAGGCAATGTATATATCAAAAGCAAAAGGGTATAAAGACGGCATGTCTGCAATTATAAGTTCTGCAGATTTTAATTTCTGGGATGATATTGCTCTTAAATCATATGCAGAAGTTTTAGGAAAACGTCATGCTCAGCTTGGCTTAAATTTTGAAGATGAATTGCTTGCTAAATTCAATGCAGACCATGAAGAAATGCCTTCAAACAGAATCTTTGAAATAGCGTCTTCTCTTGCGGCTGCTATTGATGCGAAAGATCCTTATACAAAAGACCATTCGACATGCGTTTCAAGGTACTCAGAGGCACTTGCAAGAGCCATTAACTTACCCGAAAACGAAGTAGAACGTATAAAATTAGGGGCATTATTACACGATGTCGGCAAAATTGGTATTCCTGAAACAGTTCTACAAAAACAAGGCCCATTATCTGATGAAGAATGGATAATTATGAAACAGCATCCGACAATAGGCGCTGAAAAAGTTTTAATGCCGAATAAATTTTTAAGAGATTTAATACCAATTGTTAAATATCATCACGAAAGAATAGACGGAAAAGGTTATCCAGAAGGCTTAAAAAACGGTGATATTCCTCTTGCTGCTAAAATAGTTGCTATAGCTGATACTTATCATGCATTGACAAGTGACAGACCGTATAGAAAAGGTATGAGCATTGAAAAAGCTGTTTCTATTCTTGAAGAAGGGGCAGGCTCGCAGTGGGATGCAGACTTGGTGAGAACATTTATAGGGATTGCCCCGTCACTTGGCTTATAAAATTTTATTTTTGTTTTTGTTAAAATTTTCTTATGATAATTAAAACTTTTGTAGAACCACCTATTGATAATAATAATTATTTAATTATTGATGAATCTTCAAAAGAAGCAGCTTTAGTTGATTGTTCTTCTGTCGATCCTAAAATTGAACATGAGCTATTGGAAAATAATGCTACTCTTAAATATATATTACTTACACATGGTCACTTTGATCATGTTGCGGGTATAAGAAAGACTAATGCAAATATTGTTATGCATAATAATGACACGAAGATTTTAAATCAAGTTAATCAATATTTGCCAATGTTTGGAATTCCAAATATTCAAATACCAAAGATTGATTTATATATTAATGACGGCGATGTTTTAAAACTTGGCTCAGCAGAAATAAAAGTTATACACACTCCGGGACATACACCAGGCGGTGTCTGTTACCTCATAAACAATATTCTTTTTTCAGGAGATACAATTTTCAGAGAATCTGTTGGAAGGTGTGACCTAGAAGGCGGTAATTTTAATCAAATAGTTGAAAGCATTCAGTCTAAAATTTTTACATTGCCGGAAGGCATTGTAATTTATCCTGGACATGGAAGTTCGTCAACAGTCGGCTGGGAAAAAGAGCATAATCAATTCATGTAATTTTTAATATTTCCTTTTTCTGGTGTAGTATGATATAATTCAGTTGTGAGAGATTTAATCAAATTATTTTTAGTAGGGATAGCTTTATCATGTACAACAGTTGCTTTTGCTGCTGATGTGCAAAAAAAAACAGTGCTTATTTTACCTGATAATATTGTAACGGACACAGTATCAGTCGATTCATATATCTATGACTCAACTGCAGAATTTTTCTCAAATGAAATAATCAATCTTTTAAACAAAACTGATTACATAAAGTCTCCAAACGTAAGTGAAGAAAGAAAACTTTTAAAAAGCAATCCGTCATATTTAATTTCTGCTAAAGATTTGACTAAAAAATTTAAAACGTCATATAACGTTAATTATCCTTTATTAGATAAAGTTGCAAAAATAAATAATCAGCAGTATGTTCTTTTGTTAACTTCAACAATAGACTCAGAAAATTATATCTTAAGAAGAACTTTTTGGGATTTTCTTAATATTGCCGGAGCAACAGTTATAGATCCGGCATACAAAATTAATACATATGCTGTTTTAGTTGATACAAAAAATAATACGGTTTTATGGTCCAATACATTTTACAAAACAATAAGTACAGTAGAGAGCAGAATTATTACAAGAGGACCTTCCCCACAAACAGAACAGTTACAAAAAATCAGAGACTATTCAAGAATGCTCTGTCCTGAAATTGCACAAAGTGTGCAGTTAAGTGTATTAACAAATGATGAATATACAAAAGAATCATATAAAATTTACTATGATATGGCAAATTTTGACAATATTTTTACTAAAAAATACAGAAGATGGTACAAAGAAGGACCAAAAGACTTTGACGGTTTAAAATCCAATACCGGAAACAGAATAGATTCAGTAAAAGAACGTAGAAGAATAAAACGCCAAGAAAAGAAAGCTGTTAAAGCCGAGAGATATAATACAACCAATAAATCTTCTAATATCAACACTATAAAATCTAATAGTCCGACAAAGATTATTCAACCTCTCGATTTTGAGGATCAATCATTGTTTGAACCATATAACATGCGAAGAATATGGCGGAATCGTTTATATGGAAGTGATAACGATATAAATAAACCAGAACTACGTGATTATGACAGATTGTAAAATTGGCACATTGCCTTTTCTCCTTTAAACAATATGTGCTATAATCTTGTCATGGGGAAGTTTGACTTATTTAATAAATTTAATAGCGCTGTTATTATTGTTGGAGAAAATAGAGAAACTATTTTTACTAATAATGTTTTTAAGCGCATATTTAAAGATTTTGAAAATATCAAAAAATTTTCTCACAAGCTTGATTATGAAGTATATCCGCTTGAAAGTAACAATATTATGACAATACATTCTCCAATTCTGCAAGCATTAAATTCAAATGTAGATTTTTCTGCCCATGTTATGTATCAGTCATATGAAAACAATATTTTTACACCACTTTATTTTGACATGAATTCAACAAAAAGAGGGAAATATACTGTTATAATTCTAACAGATGTTACAGCACATGTTAATTTGATAAGTGTGCAAAAACAAACAATAAAAGACAAAAAAAGAATTGAAATATTGGAAGACGAAAATAAAAATATGTCTAAAATTAAACTTCAAGCTCAATCGCAAGCAATGAAACTTTTGTTATTAAATAATATTTCCAACATTATAAGAAGTTCTATTGATGTATCAGTGATACTAAAATCAGCGCTAAAAGAGTTATCAGAAATGTTTGGAGCTTTTAGAGCTTATTATGCAGAAAATGACGGTTTAAAATTTATAATTAAGGAATCCCAAATAAAAAAAGACTTGAACAGGCTTATATCTTTTGATTCAACAGTTAATACTAATATTAAAAATGCAAAAGTATCCTGTGTAACTTGCCGCAAAGAATTTAATGAAGCTGAACCATTCAAAGAAAATGTGCAAAGAATAGTTCTTCCAATCTATCATATGAAAAACTTAATAGGAATAATAGTTCTTTCTACAAAGCAAAAAATAAAGTTGGATGATACGTTAGAAGTTCTTGAAGGTGTTTCGTCTCAGCTTGGAAATGCCATTATTCAAGCAGAACTGTATAAGAAAAACGAACAAATGGTAAAAGATTTAACTAAAGCATTAAAAGAACTAAAAACAACTCAATTACAACTGATAAATTCAGAAAAAATGGCTTCTTTAGGTCAGCTAGTAGCAGGGGTGGCACATGAAATAAACACACCGGTTGCGTCAATTAAATCTAATAATGAAATAACAAAAAAATTAATAAAACAAATAGAAGACAAAGAGTTGGCAGAACTTCTTGTTGAAACAAATGAAATTGATTCAGAAGCAATAGAAAGAATAAACAGACTTGTTGTTTCTTTAAGAAAGTTTGTTCGACTTGACGAAGCAGAACTTCAAGAAGCAGACATTAATAAAGAAATTGACTTGACTTTGGATTTAATAAGACATGAGACAAAGAACAGTGTAGAAATAATCAAAAATTATGGAGCGCTGCCGCCTATAAAATGTTATCCAAACATGCTTAACCAAGTGTTCATGAACATATTAGTTAATGCAACACACGCAATAAAAAGTATAGGAAAAAAGCAAGGACAAATATCTATTGACACAAACTTTAAAAATGAAAAACTTATCGTGAAAATTAAGGATAATGGCTGCGGTATAAAAGAACCAGAAAAGATTTTTGATGCAGGATATACGACAAAAGGTGTTGGTGTAGGAACAGGCTTAGGACTTGCGATTTCACAAAAAATAATTGAAAAGCATAAAGGAAAAATTGAGGTTAAAACAAAAATAAATAAAGGAAGCGAGTTCTGTATTACTATCCCCAGTGAGTAATAAATATTAATTTTTGTAACGTACAATTTTTCCTATTATTAAAGAATTATAGCCAAATCACAATTAAAATAATATTTAAGTTTTGTAAAAAAAAGTACAAGACTGAGGTGAAATATGAAAAAATATGTTATATTAATAAAGCTAAGATTAAGTGTATAAGTTACCCTAATTCAAAAGGTATGTAACAAAAACTTAACAAATCCGAAAAATAAAGCAATTTTTTAAAATAGAAATACTTTATATAACTGTGTAGAAGTTAGATAACCATGTTTACATTGGAGGTAAAGTGTATGACAATTACAGTTAACAGCAAGAAAAAACAAGTAAAAAAGACTTTTCAAGAACTTATTAACGATTTGATGGGTTCAAGTTCTGAAAAAGTTCGTTATAATGCTGCTAGAGTACTTGGAGAAATGGGCGATTCAAAAGCTGTTGAACCGTTAATTAATGTATTAAAAAATGACAAAAACGGTTCTGTTCGTTTGTATGCAGCTCGTGCTTTAGGTGAGTTGGGTGATTCAAAAGCAACAGAACACTTGATCGAATCATTGCGTGAGGATCGTAACGTAGATGTAAGAGTTCGTGCAGCTCGTGCTTTAGGCAGATTAGGTGGTAAAATTGTTGTAGAACCGCTTGTAGAAGCTTTGAACGATGAAAATTCACAAGTTTGTATAACTGCAACTGATGCATTAATTGAAATCGGTGATGTTGCAACAGATGCATTAATGAAATCTTTAGACCACGAAAAAGTTAACGTAAGATGCGATGCAACAAGAGCATTAGGTGAAATCGGAAATAAAAAATGTGTTGATAAAATTATCAATATGTTATATGACGAATGGGTTAACGTTAGAATATATGCAGTAACTTCATTGGGTAAATTAAATGATAAAAAGGCAGTTCCTGCATTAATTGACGTTATGAAAAATCGTTCCGAAAATGACTTAGTAAGAGCAGGTGCAGCTGCAGCATTGGGTGTACTTCGTGACCAAAGAGCATTGTTACCTTTAAGAGAGCTTATTATGGAAGCAGAAGAATTAGGCGAACTAGAAGATACAGCCTTAAAATCATTCAAGAAAATTATGGCTGCAAACTGGCAAGCAATTCCAGGTGCTACACAGCAAAAGAAAGCTGCTACTGTATAAGATCAAAATATTTATAAAAAAGAACCGCTTACATAAGGCGGTTCTTTTTTTGTATATAAAAACACATTTGTGATAATATATACATACCAAGTCAAAATAATAGAGGGATTTAATATTATGAAAATGTCAAAATTGTTTGTGCAAACATTAAGAGAGTTTCCGTCTGACGCAGAAGTTATATCTCATAAACTTTTAGTAAGAGCCGGATATATTAGAAAACTAGCAATGGGTGTATATAATTATTTACCGCTTATGTGGCGTGTTATAAAAAAAGTAGAAAATATTATTCGTGAAGAGATGGATAAAGCAGGCGCTCAAGAGCTTTTAATGCCATTTGTTCAACCTAAAGAACTTTGGGAAGAATCCGGAAGGTGGGGCGCATATGGTGGTGAGTTGATGCGCTTAAAAGACAGACACGGCAGAGAAATGTGTCTTGGACCTACGCATGAAGAAATAATTACAGCAATCGCAAGAGACGGGCTAAAATCTTATAAACAATTACCGGTTAATCTCTATCAAATTCAGTCAAAATTCAGAGATGAAAGACGTCCTCGTTTTGG
>CADBTL010000119.1 GCA_902797575.1 uncultured bacterium | reverse complement strand
TTCTCTTTTTGTAGTTGAGTTAATAACGATAACTCTGTATGTAGGAGCTTTTTTTGCGCCTAATCTTTTTAATCTGATTTTTAACATTGTAAATTCCTTCTCTTTTTTAAGGGAAAATATTCCCCGACTAGTTGCTATTATTTGAATCCAGCCGCGAATCCAAAACTTGAACAGGTTTAAAAGAGGATACCTGCGCATGTATAAATAACCATAAAAATATTCTTTAATCAAGTACTTTAATAATATTACATATACAGTCGTAATAATCTATCGTAAAATAGTCATCTACAATTGCTCTTTTATCTTTTTAAACCGTTAGCCCAGTCTCTTGCAAACATCTCTCCTTTACCTTCCGGTTTAACTTTTATCAAGCGCAGAAGCCCTGATGCTGTTTTAACATCAATACCAAGTTTGGATACACGAACGAATTCGCCGTTTGATCCATTTAATTCTTCGTCTATCGGCTTAGTTTCCATAACTTTTATTATTTTATCATTATATTTAAAGAATGCTCCGGGACATTTATATATACCTCTTACAAGATTATGAATCTCTCTTGCAGATTTATTCCAATCAATTTCACATTCTTCTTTTTTAAGTTTATCTGCAAAACATACACCGTCTTCAGACTGTTTTTCCGGTTTTATGGTTCCGTTTTTTAATCCTGTCAATGTTTTCTCCAATAGTTCAGGAGAATGTGATGCGCAGATATCAAAAAGCTCAATACAATTCATATCAGGAGTAATACAAATTGGTTCTTTCATACAAATGTCACCGCAGTCCAAACCCAACTCAGTAATCATAGTACAAATTCCGGTTATATCATCTCCGTTTATTATTGCACGTTGAATAGGGTTTGCACCACGATATTTAGGCAATAGTGAGACGTGCAAATTTATTGTTTCATACTTTGGAATGTCTAAAACCTCTTGTGACAGTATTTGACCAAATGCAAAAGTTACAAAGAAGTCCGGTTTTAACTCTGCAAGAGATTTAATAACATCCGGCTCTTTTCTGATTGTTTTTGGTTGAAAAAGTTTTATATTATGTTCAATCGCAAACTTTTTAATCGGGCTTGGAGTAAGCTTCTGCCCTCTTCCTGACGGTTTATCAGGTTGAGTAACTACCGCCAAAACTTCAAATTTATCTGAATTATAAAAATGCTCTAACGAAGGAAGCCCTATATCAGGAGTTCCAAAGTATATAATTGAGATTTTGTTATTATTATCCATTAATAAATTTATTCCTCTGCATTATTTGCTGTATTAACTACTGTTTCTTCGTGCGGTTCAATTGCTTTAGGCTGAGTTCTGAGACTTATAAAACTCAAAATAATCATTATTAAAAGTAAAACTGCAATATAAATAAAATAGTTTTTTAAAGTTCCTGTAAAGTAAGTTGCTAACCCTCCACCACATATTGCAAGTAAAGTTAATATCGCCACAGTCTTTTTTTGAGAAAGTCCGGCTTTTAAAAGCTTGTGATGGATGTGTTCCGCATCAGCTACAAATGGCGAATGCCCTTTTAGAATACGTCGTACACTTGAAAAAGTTATATCTATAATAGGAACAGCCAAAACTAAAAATGGCAATAATACTGCAAGAGCAGCACCTTTCATAACTCCTGCTATAGATAATGTTGCAAGCAAGAATCCTGAAAATAACGCTCCTGAATCTCCCATAAATATTTTTGCAGGATTAAAATTAAAAGTTAAAAATGCCAGCATTGAACCCGCTAGAATAAATGCAATAAGAGCTGTTATAGGCTGAGATGGTGTCATTGCAACCGATATTAATGCAAGCGTTATTGAACTTACGGTAATTACAGAACCTGCAAGGCCATCAACTCCGTCAATAAAGTTTACTGCGTTTGATATCCCGACAATCCAAAGTATAGTTATCGGATAGGAAAAGAAACCCAAATTAAGAGTTCCGCCATCAAACGGATTAAAAATTGTATCCACCTGAACTCCCAGCAAATAAACGATAGTTGCAATTGTAAGTTGTATAATAAGTTTGAATTTGGCATTGAGATTATAAATATCATCAACCAAACCTAATAAAAACATTAAAGAACCGCCAAGAAGAATACCTGATAACAAACTGCCATAAGGATAGTAACTTAACAACACCAAAACTAAAAAAGTAAGCATAGCACTTACCCAAATTGCAATTCCTCCAAGTCTTGAGATTGGAAGTTTATGGATTTTCCTCTCGTTTGGCAAATCAACAAGTCCCTCTTTTTGAGAAAACTCTATTACTAAAGGAACAATAAAAACTCCTATTAAATAAGATATGAAAGCACCCAATATGTGTGCATGAGTCAGTTTAATCATTTTTAATATTTAACCCTTATTTCTAACCTTAATTTATATTCTATGACAAACCTGAATATAAAAAAAGATAGTGATTTTATCTTTTTATGATGTAAAATTTAGTTATGTCAAAGAATATTTTTATAACGGCAACAGGTACAGATGTAGGTAAAACATACGTCTCTGCATTAATAGTTAAGAAAATGCGAGAGAGTGGTTATAATTGCGGTTATTTTAAGCCGGTATTAAGCGGAGTAGTAATAAGAGACGGCAAACTACTGGAAAGTGACTGTAATTATGTTGTTAATACGGCTAATATCCCAGTATCAGCAGATGATTGTGTTGTGTATCGTTGGGAAGAAGCTGTTTCTCCGCATCTTGCGGCAGAAAGAGCTAATCAAAAAATTGATATATCATTAATCAAAAAAAATTACGAGCAAAAACAATCACAATATGACTATCTGCTTATAGAAGGTGCTGGCGGTATAACTTGCCCGCTAAAGCTAAATAGCGGAGACAAATACTTACTCAAAGATTTAATTAAAGAACTTGACTCAAATATTATTATTGTTGCAGATGGCGGTCTTGGAACTATTAATTCAACTCTTTTGACCGTAGAATACGCAAAGATTAATAACATACATGTTGAAGGTATTATTTTGAATAATTTTAATCCTGATAGTTTTATGCACCAAGATAACTTAAAGCAAGTTGAATACCTAACCGGAATAAAAGTAATCGCAACTGTAGAAAAAAATCAAACTGATATAAAACTTTTGAAAGACATATTTAAAGGGGTAAAGGGGTAAATGGGCAAAGGGGTAAATGAAAGAAGAACCCTACTTCTCCCATTGGGGAGAAGATACAGGTGCAAACAAACTTGTTTGTTTTGCAAATGTTGATGAGGGGTAAGATATCAACAAAATACCTCACCGTACTTCTGCGTTTCACACTTTATCTGCTCTCAATGAATATTCGGAAAACTTGATTATAACAGTAGATGATGATATTTATTATGACAAAAATTTAGTTCAAACACTTTACGATTCATACATCTCCAGCTCTAGAGATTGTATCATTGCAAACAGATGTCATAAAATTACATTTAACGCTGGTGAGTTTATGCCTTATCGTAATTGGGATAAATGTATTAACGTACCGTCTAAGAGATATATTAATTTTTTGACAGGCGTTGGTGGAGTTTTGTATCCTCCAAATTGCTTTTATAAAGATATTTATAGGGATGATATTTTCATGGAACTTGCACCTAATGCTGACGATGTTTGGTTTTGGGCAATGGCAGTTTTAAATCATACTAAAATACAATTATCTGATGTGCCAATTCAAAATTTAATCTATATAAATCCTGCAAGAGAATTAAATTTGACTGATGACGGTACTTTATATTCGTCAAATGGATGTGGAGACAATGACGTTCAACTTAAAAATGTACTTCAAAAATATCCTGAATTATACAATATGTTGCAGAAAGAAATAACACAGGTTTAAATCTCTGCTCTGTATTGCAAAGCTTGTGTAACATGTACGAGTTGGATATTTTCACATTCAGCAAGGTCTGCAATTGTTCTTGACAATTTAAGAATCCTATCAAATTTTCTGCCTGACAGTTGATATTTTTGAGCTGCAGTTTTTAAAAATTCCGAAGTTTTTTCATCTAATTTACAGTATTTTTTTATTTGCTTTCCGCTCAATTCAGAATTTGTAAAGATACCTTCATCAGCATATCTTTTAGCTTGCAGTTTCCGTGCTTTTATTACTCTTTCTCTTATTTTTATTGAAGGTTCTGATTCTGTTTTTGTATTAATAAGCTCATCTGTAGTTAATCTTGGAACATTTATCACAAGATCAATTCTATCCAAAAGCGGACCTGATAGTTTTGAACGATACCTTTGTATTTGAAATTCAGAACAGGTACAATCTTTTTCTTTATCGCCTAAAAAACCGCATGGACAAGGATTCATTGCTCCTACAAGCATAAATTTAGCAGGATATTTTATTGAATTTTTTGCTCTGGAAATAACAACTTCGCCATCCTCAAGAGGTTGACGCAGCACTTCAAGAACTTGACGTGGGAATTCAACCATTTCATCAAGAAATAAAACACCACGATGCGCAAGTGTTATCTCTCCAGGTTTAGGATTAGATCCTCCACCGATAATTCCGTTTTGAGAAGCCGTATGATGAACTGCCCTATAAGGTCGTTTAGTCATCAGAGGATTGTCATTTTGCAAAAGTCCGCTTATACTGTAAATTTTTGTTAGCTCTAATGCTTCCTGAAGTTCAAGAGGCGGCAGAATTGAAGCTAAGCATTTTGCCATAAGAGTTTTCCCTGACCCAGGAGAGCCAGACATTAGAATATTATGTCCGCCTGCAGCAGCAATCTCCAATGCTTTTTTTGCTTTTTGCTGCCCCTTTACATCCTTAAAATCGTACGTATAATCAGTATTAGCATTTTCTTCAAGATAATTATTAATATCTACCGAAGTTTTTTCAATTGGAGTTTCTACAAAATGATTAACTATATCACCAAGATGTTTGGCACCATATACATCTATTCCTTGAACTAAAGCGGCTTCTTTTGCATTATCATAAGGCACAAAAACTTTTTTTATACCACATTCCTTTAATCCGCTTACTAAGGGTAAAACTCCGTTAATTTTTCTCAAACTTCCGTCAAGAGACAGTTCTCCAATAAATCCCATTTCTAAATCATCAGGTATCTCAATTCCTTGCTCTTTTAAAATTCCTATTGCAATCGGCAAATCAAAATTAGTACCTTCTTTTCTTATATCAGCAGGAGCAAGGTTCACAATAACTTTACCGATCGGGAATGTAAAACCGGAATTTTTTATAGCGGAATGCACTCTTTCTTTTGCTTCTGAAACCGCATTATCAGGAAGTCCAACAATATTCATCATAGGTGACGCATATGTTACATCAACTTCCACTTCTATTTTACATGAATTTATACCAATATTTGCTGCCGTTATTGCCTTTGTTACCATAAAATGATTATACAACAATTTGATATAAGTCACAATTAAAACAACTTTTGTTGTTTAACACGGCTTTTGAGATTATTCCTTTACCTCTTTTACAATAACCGGAGTAGCTTTCTTAAGCTTCGTCAATCCCTATTTACCCCTTTTACAATAACCGGAGTAGCTTTCTTAAGCTT
>CADBTL010000118.1 GCA_902797575.1 uncultured bacterium | reverse complement strand
ATAGATAGAATGGTGCAAAAGATATAGGAGGTTTAATATGAGTGAACAAACGCCTTATGGTATTGAAGAACAGGACATTAGATTTGACGTAGTAGAATTTGCAGAAAATCCAGAACCTAGATGCCCTTGTATATTACTACTTGATTGTTCGGGTTCAATGCAAACAGGCAATGCAATTATCGAACTAAATAATGGTTTGTATAGTTTTCAGCAACAATTAAAGAGTGATGAATTAGCTTCAAAGCGTGTAGAAGTTACAGTTATAAAATTCGACTCTAATGTAACGGTATTAAATGAATTTGAAACAGCAGAAAATTTTACACCACATGAATTGACAGCAAGCGGAATGACAAGTATGGGGCAAGCCATTGAGCAAGCTGTAAGTATGCTTGAGCAAAGAAAAAGATTATATAAAGAAAATGGTATTTCATATTATAGACCGTGGATATTTCTTTTGACTGATGGTGAACCAAATGACGATTGGTCTAATGCAGTAGATTTAATACATGAAGGTGAACATAACAAACAATTTGCATTTTTTGCTGTTGGAGTTGGCAATGATGTAAATATGGATATATTAAGGCAAATTTCTGTTAGACAGCCATTAAAACTTGACGGTTTGAAATTTACTGAATTATTCCAATGGTTATCAAATTCGATGTCGTCTGTTTCTCGTTCTTCACTTGACGCTGATATTGCACTTGAAACACCAAGCGGATGGGCTAAGATATAATGAATTGGAAGTATATTAGTTCATCAGTAAAAGGTACTTCACACGAAGCTACAAACACACCTAAGCAAGATAATTATAAAGCCTGTATTTTTACCATTAAAGGTAATAATTATCTTGTTTGTGCTGTAGCTGACGGTGCAGGAAGTGCAAAACATTCTGATATTTCTTCTAATTTTATATGTAAATTGTTTTTACGAAAAACAAAGTTATGGTTGGAAAATAACAGTATTCAAACTATTACAAGGGAAGTAATAATTGAATGGTTTAAATATTTTCAAAAGGTCATGTTTAGGACGGTAGCCTTATATAAGCTCGATTCCATAAGAGATTTAGCGACAACACTGTTATTTTCAATAATAAGCGAAAAACATAACGTATTTGTTCAAATAGGCGATGGTATTATTACAACCAATAAAGAAAACGATATGGAATGTATATTTATACCACAAAATGGGGAATTTCTTAATACTACTAATTTCGCAACACAAGACAATGTCAAAGATATTTTTATGTTTAAAACTACAAATGAACCTGTAAATAAAATTGCTATGCACACAGACGGTATTGAACAAATAGCATTTGATTTTGCAAATCAGAAACCTTTTACACCGTTCTTTACTCCTTTTTTTAATGCAGTTGAAAAATTAGAAGATTTTGGATATTCAGAAAAATTGTCGAAGCAGTTAGAAATGTTTTTGCAATCTGATAGAGTTAATAAAAAAACGGACGACGATAAAACATTATTTATAGCTGTTGCATGTGGTATTTCAAGTAGTGAGGTAGAGCAGGCGAATGAATAGTTTTGAATATATTAGGAATGGAAAAAATTATTATAACCAGAAACTGTATAATGAAGCAATTTCTGAATTTTCAAATGCCCTTGAAATTGACCCAAACAATGCCGAAGCCTACGAATATAAAGGTTGCTCATATTATTTTATTGAAAATATTGAAAAAGCCTTAGAGAACTTGAATCTGGCTATAGTATTGAACCCTAATAGTTCAAATTCTTTTTGCTATAGAGGTGCGTGTTATTGTTCTTTGCAGAAACAAGCAATTTCAAGTGAAGTAATTAGTTTTAATAAACCTACAACTTTTGGTTTTAAGGGATATACTTTTGACAAAGTATCTATAAATGATATTCAAAAGTGTATTTCAGATGAAAATAAAGCGATTGAACTTGATAAGAATAACTTACAAGCATACCACATGCGAGGTGTCGCAAACTATTGGCTTGAAAATTACGAACAAGCATTGACTGATTTGAACAAAGTTATTAAAGAATGTCCTAATGAAGATTCTTACGATATAAGAAGTCGTATATACTATTTTACAAATAACTATGAATCAGCAATTAAAGACTGTACAGAAGTAATAAAATTAAATCCTAATAATGCAAATACTTATGACTGTTTAGGACGAATTTATTACATGCAGGAAGATTTTGACAAAGCTATTATGAATTTTACTCAAGCAATCCGAATTAAACCAAGTTCAGATATGGCATTGTATTATCGTGGCTGTTGTTATTATTTTAAAGACGACTGTAAAAAGGCTTTAGCTGATTTTGAAAATTGTATCAGATATAATCCACAAAATTACAGTGCTTTTGATTATAAAGGAAGGTGCAGTTGGTTTATAGGTAATTTTACACAGGCAATTAAAGATGAAACAATGTCGATTTCTCTTAATAACCTTAATGGCAGTGCATACGATTTTAGAGGACGTGCATATTATTTTCTAAAAGATTATATAAGTGCTGTTCGTGATACAACATATGCTATTGATTTAGGAATAAAGAATTATAGTGTGTTTGATTGTAGAGGTCGTGCATATTTTAATTTGAAACAATACGAAAATGCAATAAATGATTTTAAACTTGCTTTATGGATTAAGCCAAACAATCAAGAACTATATGAATTTTTGAAAAAAGTATATGCCGAAATGAAAGCTGAAGGGTTGGTGAAATAGTGGGAAAAAGAGCAACAGCCCAATCTTATAAAGATAGTTCTGGAAAACCTATTATTATTGAAAAAGAAATTGGTATTGGTGGCGAAGGAAGGGTATGCTTAGTAAAAGGCAATCGTAAAGTTGTTGCGAAATTATATTTAGATAAGGCATTACAAAAAGGTGATAAATCAGGAAAAATTAAGGCAATGTGTGCCATTTATGATAATGAACTGGAAAAATTTTCAGCTCTACCCCAAAAAGCAATATACGATTCAAACGGTAAAGTTGTCGGTTTTATCATGGAATACCTTAATCTCAATGATTTTAAAGAAATTCACCTCTTATATGGAACAAAAGACAGGAAAAAATATTTTGATTATGCAGACTGGGGTTTTATGGTACATTCTGCAAAAAATCTGGCATGTGCTGTTGAAACCTTACATAATAAAGGTATTGTAATAGGTGATATAAACGAAAGTAATATTTTAGTTGATAAAAATGCAATGATAAAACTTATTGATTGTGATTCTTATCAAGTCGAATACAATAACAAGTTTTATTTATGCGAAGTCGGGAAACCAGAATATACAGCACCAGAATTACAAGGAAAATCTTTTAACGGAATACGCAGAACAAAAAATCATGATTGTTTTGGCTTAGCTGTAATGATTTTTCAAATATTAATGTTAGCCAAGCATCCTTATACAGGAATTAATGCACCTCATGACAGAGGAGAAGCAATAGAAAAAGGATATTATTGTTTTGGTTCAAATTCTATACAACCAAATCCTAATTCTGCACAGTGGTACTATTCTCAATTATTTTCTACGCTTAACTACGAAGTTAAGGAATTATTTGAAAGAGCATTTACAAGTAATTCAAGACGACCTACCGCTAAAGAATGGATAAATGCTTTAGATAAACTTGAAAGAGATTTACATAGCTGTACCATAAACAATAAACATAAATATTATGGCAGTTCATGTATATGGTGTAAGTTGGAAAAAAGGGGATTTAGACCATTTGATACATCAGCTAGTTCTTATTCACAATATAGCAGTACCACATATCAGCAAACACCATATACAATGCAAACAAACTATGCAACTCCAAAACAACCGAAACAAAAAAAGAATCCCCCAAATCAAGCCAAAACTACATATAAACAACAGGCAAGACAACAACGTATTAATGCAAAAAATCAGCAAACACAAGTAAATACCGCTAATACGCAAAATTATGGTACAACACATACATACCCTTCTTATAAAAGAAATGTACAAAGTCAATCTGTAAATATATGGCATATAATTGGGGGTATAATCTTTTGTATCGCATTTATTGGTACATTTATTCCAAAAGAAGATACCACAAAACCTGTTAATAATACTGTTCAAGAAAAAACAATACCAATTCCAGAACAGGTAGAAGAACAGCAAAAAATTTACACAGAAGCAGAAAAACAAGCAGATATAAAAGCATATAAAGAAAAGTATATTTCATTATTAAATTTAAGCTGGCAAGAAATAAAAGAAACGAATAAAAATTTTAATCCTAAGTTAATGCAAATAACAATTTCTAAAGAAGGATATGTAAGTTATTCACAAGTTGGAATAGAAAAAGGTACATATAGTTTGGAAAATACTCTTGCTGTTGAAACTATACGTAAACATTTTCAGTTTGAACCACTCCCAGAAAGCTATGACAAAAATGAATTAAGTTTTTTTGTACTATTTAAGCAAAATGGAATTACCTTATATAATTCACAAGGAACTCCGCAAAAATCTCCAAATGGTAATTATAGCGACGATTTAAGTAACTTCAAAAAGGTTGTTTTATATAATATAAGTACTTATTGGAAAAATAAATATCCGCAGAATAATGGAACAACCATTATGGAAATGACAATTAAGCGTGACGGCTTTATAAAAAATAAAAAAAGAATCAGCTCTAGTAATAATAGTTTTGAACAAATTGAAGATACTTTGGATAATTGCGAATTTTGGGGAAAATTACCAAAATCTTATGATAAAGAAACATTATCACTCACACTAAAATTCACGAATGGGAATGTCGTTTTATTAAATGGAAATTCTTTACAAACTAATGCAAATAGAAACCAAGTGCAAGTAAATAAATCAGATTCAAATGCTAGTACTTTAACAAAAGATTTAAAAATGCAACAAAAACAAAATCCAGTAAAGGATAAATCAGAGTTAAAAGAAGAAATGGATTTCTTCTCAGAGTAACGGAGGCAAATAATGAAATTAATAAAAAATGCTTTTATAATATTTATACTTAGTATATTTATTGCGATTAATGAAGTCTATGCAGAATCTTGGATACCTGTTCAATCGGAAAGTAATAAATATGTAGAATTAGATATTGACAGTATAAAAAAAGACGGTAAAACAATACAATATTGTGTTAGACGTTATAATGGTAATGATGTTATTATAGATAAATTTTCAACAAATTTTAATAACAATAAAACAACCCTGATTAATAAATCAGTTTATAATGCAAATGATTACGCAAGAGAAAAACACATTTTTCTCAGTACAGAAGAAGCATATACAAATCAGGAACAAATTTCACCAATTAAATCTGATAACCTTAAAAATGCTCTTTATAATTTTTTAAAGTTAGTTGCTGATACACCAACATTAGATTCAAATATCGACTGGCAGGAATATTTTAATAAACAGCAGAAAAAAATGCAAAAATATTGGCACCCGAATCTAATATATTACTGGTACTACCCAGATGAAAGAGCTGTTATTGACATTACTATGGTTATTAATAAGAATGGCGATATCGTATATCGTTGTTCTACATTCAAAAATAATTCAGACGAGCATGCTAAAAACTTCAATAAACGATTAATGCAGCAAATAGATAATGTATTTCGTAATGTGCCAAAATTTGAACCTTTACCTAAAGAATACAAAGGGGACAAAATTGTTTTAGTTATGCGATTTGAATTTTCGTTAAAACAGGATACTAGTATTAGAGGAATTTATTTTGACGATAGGGGTTTTGGGGATTTATTAATGGGGAAAAATATATCTGTACCCATTTTTTTAGGACAAGTATTACTGCTCCCTATAAAGATACCTTACAGCTTATTGTTTGAATAATAAAGGAAGTTTTTATGGAATTATTTAAAAAGATTTTTGCACCTGTTGTTCAATATTATGAAAAAATAAAAGCAGAGGAAGAAGAACGTAAACGCAGAGAAGATTTAAGAAAACAGCGAATTGCCTATATTAAGACAAACGGCAAATATATATCTGCTGTAAGAAATCTGAATAACAGTATTGGTTTTAAAAATATTGAATCTCATCCAAGATTTAAGCGTACCTGTAACAGTAAAGCACAGTTAGATAATTTTAATATTGATAATCATATGTTACTTACCATTGAAGATAGTTCAGACTATTTTACAGGCATGGTTAAAGCTGTGCAGTACAACAGAAAAAAACATAATCAATATGAAGAACAATATAAGAAAATTCTATATAATGGCTATAATAGTAAATATTATTCTCAATATGCGGTCTCTACAGTTATTGAAGCTAATGAATTACAAACAATAGAAATGCAAGAGTGCAAAAAAATCAAGAAAAAACCTACTGAAGATTTTACCATTGAATTAATTGTATGCTATACAAGCCCACAGGGTAGGAATGAATATACGAGAACCTATAAATTTGATTGTGCAAAAATTGAATATTACTTAAATGAATATCAAAAATTACAAAAAAATAAAGAATCAGCAGTATATCAAAGACAGCTTATGACACCAAAATTACGATATGAAATAATGAAACGTGATAAGTTCAAGTGTACTATTTGTGGTCGCAGTCAAAAAGACGGTGCAAAATTGCATGTAGACCACATAAAGCCTGTTTCTAAAGGTGGTAAAACAATCGAATCAAATTTAAGAACTCTATGCGATATATGTAATTTAGGCAAGAGTAATTCATATGACCCTTATGGATTAAATTAGCAGGAGGTTATAATCTATGTCAAAAAATAGCAGAGGTGATTATACAAGTTTTTATACAATGATTATTCTAATTATTTTCTGTATAGGTATAGCTATAAAATTTCTTATAGAAGTAAATAAACGTGGATTATGGAAAGAGTGTATTATATCTATATGTATCTTTGCAGTAATAAATTATTTATGCTTTTTATTGGCTGATTCTGATATTATAGGTCTTAAAGTATTTTTTATTATTTTTCTTATTACATTTATTGCTTTTTGCGTTTACTGGGGAACTAAATTTAGTAAAACACCATGATAGCACTGTTTTTAATAGTGTATCCTATAACAATTATGGGCAAAGAAAATACATTAAAATTATATACATACAAGAAAAACCACCATTTTTGGTGGTTTTTTGCAAGCAAAAGGAGTGTGTTTTAATATTCAGACGGCAGTAATAACATAAACTGTACTGGGTTGTAATTGTGCAATGACAGGTAAAATTTGTATGTGGTAATATGTTCGTCAACCTTTACAGGCAAATCAATATAAGGTATTTTCTGATAGATTACAGACAAGTGGTCGTGATAATCATTACCGATATAACCTTCATGATAAACTTCCATATATCCTGTTTTATCTTGTTTAACACCAATTTCTACTACATAAAACGTATCTTCTGTTTCGTTGAATGTTTTAATTACTGAACCCATGTAGCTGATAACATTATCAACTACCCAGTAGGCATTTAATGTTTTTTGAAAATCCATAACACCTTCTGTATAGACTAACTGTTTAAAGTAATCTCTATGAAATAACTGCATACTGCCATAGTTCCTGCCATAAATTTGTTTTACCGTATTATATGAAATCATTTTGCACCTTCCTTTATAAAACTTCTGCTAACTGATTTATTTTTACTGGTTGTATTACTACTTCTGAATTGTTATTATATAAATCATTCTTTTTTGCTTGTTCGTTTGCGTGTTCAAAGCTATCAAACACACCAAAGCACACATAACTTGATTTACTTTTCCAAATGTCTGTTTGATATAACAGGTATAAAATACCGTTTGTTGTTTTAATATTTTTTATCATTGTTTTAATTCCTTATAATTCAAACTGTTGTAATGTTTCTTCCACGTTATCCTGTGCAATTCCTATGTATCTCAATGTAATACTTGGACTTGAATGGTTTAAAAGGTATTGCAGGATAGCAACGTCATGAAACTGCTGATAATGGTGATACCCAAATGTTTTACGTAGTGTATGCGTGCCGATATTATCTTGTATTCCGCACTTTTTACAGGCTTCGTTAATTATCATATATGCCATTACTCTTGTTATAGGCTTATTTATTCCGTTACGACTTTTAAAAAGATAATCTGATAATGGTTTATTTTTGGTGTAATCGTCAATCATAGACTGTAAACTGCCAAAAATTGGAAACCTTTTTACTTTACCTGTTTTTTGTTCTTTAATCTCTACATGTGTTTTATTTCTTACGTCTGCAATCTTTAATTTTAATAGGTCTGATATACGTAAACCAATGTTAATTCCCATGCAGAATAGCAACAAATCACGTGTTCCATTTTCTTTAAGAACTGATTTTATTTCTTCAATTTTTTGTTTATCTCTTATTGGTTGTACAAGTTCCATTTTTACCTCTAAATTCTGCTGATATGTTAAATTTAACTTACGATACTAAACCTGTATGTTAAATTGAACCTTTACTTTTTATTCTTTAATTGTTTGTATTGCTTATCCTGTATGTATGACAGGTGATTTTACTGAATTTAACAAAATAGACATTCTGTTAAATTGGTGTAGAGGGCGAACCCTCTACACAATATCAAATTTTCTATAATGTGTTTGTTTGATAAACGCATTGTATAATTCAAGATATTTTTTCTTGAAAGCTGACGTATTAAAGTTATTGCGTGTAATGTTTGTAAATCTGACGATAAACGCACCTATCTTTAATTCTTCAACTCCTGCTTCGTCCATAACAGACTTGATAAGGTTTTCCTTTTCTTCTTTGAGTTCCTTTAACTCCTGTAACTTCGCTTCCAAAGTTTTGATTGTTCTGATTTCATTTTCTAAGTTAGCGTTTGTGTAAATTACTGTTGTACTCATCATTTTGCTCCTTTCGTTTGCTTGGTACGTTAACATCATGTATCACGCTTCCGTGAAAGTCAACTATTTTTGCAAGTTGTCAACACAAAACTTTACGAAACCGTGATACATGTTAAAATTAGTGTTATAGTTAACATGTGAGGTAACAAATGACTGAAATATATAACGCAACAAATGAACGAAAAGAGCAAGCCAGAAGGCTTGTAAAGGAGTTTTTAAAGCAAAATGATATATCTATACTCAAACTTGCTACACTTATGAATGAAAAGTATGGACGCTCGGCTTCTGCACCTAATATTATGAATAAACTTTCAAGGTCGTCTTTTAAAGTAACAGAGTTAATGGATATAGCAGATTTATTTGGGTATGAATTGAAATTTGTTCCAAAAACCTTGATAGAGCAAAATAATAAAGTCGATTCTTAATTTGAGATAGACACTTCACTTAGTGGCAGTACATTATAGGATTTATGCACCGTATTGCTTTTTATAGTGCATTGACATGACATGCTAAATTAAGTACCATGCAGATAATAAAAGAGGAGTAATTATGAGTCCTAATGAAAAAGATAAAAAGACTTCGATAAAATTATTTGAAGATTATAAAGTTAGAACAAGTTGGGATAATGAAAAAGAACTCTGGTATTTTTCAGTAGTTGATATAGTTGCTATTTTAACAGAAAGTAAAGACCCAACTGCTTATTGGAGAAAGCTAAAACAACGGTTAAAAGAAGAAGGAAATGAAACCGTGACAAATTGTCACGGTTTGAAAATGCAAGCACCTGATGGGAAAATGCGTTTAACAGATGTTCTTGATACAGAAGGTGTATTAAGACTTATTCAGTCTATACCAAGTCCAAAAGCTGAACCTTTTAAACTATGGCTTGCTAAAGTCGGTTCAGAAAGACTTGACGAAATACAAGACCCGGAGATTGCCATAAATCGAGCTTTGCAATACTATCTAGCAAAAGGATATTCGCCAGAGTGGGTAAATCAACGTTTGAAATCTATTGAAATTAGGAAAGCACTTACAGACGAATGGCAAAGAAGTGGTGTTAAAGATTCTCAATATGCAATTCTAACAGACATT
>CADBTL010000117.1 GCA_902797575.1 uncultured bacterium | reverse complement strand
CCAAGCAAGTTCGAAAAAATTGCGGGAATGAGTTGCTACGCAACTCCCGCTCCCGCATGTTTTTCTATAGGCGGAGTAACTTGACTAGGCTCCGTCATCCCTCATTTACCCCCTTTTTCTATAGGCGGAGTAGCTTAACGTAGCTCTGTCATATTTTATTTACCCCTTTACCCCTCGACTTTTTCCGCATCCTCTTTTTGTAAATTTTTGTAAATTGTTTTTTTTACTTTAGGCAATTTCAAAAATTTAGCGAAGTTCTATAAAGCATAAATTGTACTAAATATGGAGTGTGTGTAAATGATTAGTGATAGTACAACTAGTATTAAAAATAATTATGCAGTTGTAACAAGAGCTAAAACAGCTGAACTCAACAGTAATGTTATGCATAATGACAAAGCAGAACTAATCACAAGTAAAAATAAAAAAGAAATCTCTAAAGATGAAAAACTTGCAATTGGTTTAGGCCTAATCTCTTTGGCTGCTGTCGGTGCAGCTCTTATTCTTGGTAAAAAAATCGATAATGCGCAAACTTCTAAAGTTTGTAAAAAATACTTAGAGAACATTGAAGTATTGCGGGAACACTTTAATACAATTTTTAATAAGAACTACACAAACGATGAAGCAAACGAAATTGCACTAAAATATCAAGAAGCTTTTAAGGAAAAAGATAACCTTCAATTTTTAACAAAGTTGTTTAAACAGCTGAACAAGGATTATGAACTACCGCTTAAAACCGCACAGTCAGAAACAAGTGTAGAACTTGGTGAATCAGTGTATGGAAAATTTAATGTTATACGAGGTATAAAAGGTAACGGAAATCTTACAAACGCAGGCATGTCTTTTAATAGTGATAAATTATTAAAAGATTTTGACAGAAAGAAATTGACACAAACATTTGCACACGAACTTAAACACGCACAGCAAGCTAAAATAGCGATAGGAGTAAATAAGCGCTTATTCATTGAGCATCAAGCAAAACAAAACTTACATCATATTTGGTATCAAGACGCATTGAGAGCAAGAGGCGGTAACCCCAAAGCAGCACTGGATGATTATATAAACAAAATAGAATCCACGTTACTCTTACCGGAATTTAGAAATATAGAAAAAATTGAAAACAATTCACCTCTATATCAAAGAGGAATAAATTATATTGAAAACTTGAAAAATTACAAAAAAGCAGATGGAACACCTGATGGCTATAACGCTTATAAGAACCAATTAGTGGAAAGAGAAGCTTTTGACGTTGGAGACCGTTTTATTGAAATCTATGAATTGCTAACAAAATAATTTAGACAATTTTATGTATGGTATTAATGAATTATATAAGTTGCATTACTGCCAAGAACTTTATCTTTTAAGCGTTTTAAACCTTTCCCATATATATACTTCATTTGTTCAACTAAATTCTCTTCAACATCTATTAAGTACATATCATGCACAATAAATTCTTTTATAATAAATACGATACTTTGATTCTTTGTCCAAATTATATTTGTATCAGAGACGTCGTTCTTTAGAGAAGAAATTTTTCCAATAATACCTTCGTTATCGTCTGCTGCAATTATAATCATTCTTCCACCCAAAGATAATTCAATATCTCTTGCAAATGCGTGTTCAAAAACCATTCCAAAACGAGAATTAAAATTATCATATCCTACAATTCGTATCTCTACATTTCTATTGTATGCATTCAGAAGGTCTTTTTCAAAATTTTTATAATCTTGCGACCAAACCTCCATATATATTTCACGCTTCGCATTCTGTATAACTTCAATTATTTTATCTTGAATATTTTGTTTGCCGGTTATGGTTAAAATTGGTTCATTATAGTCATCTTTTACGTTCGGTAAATGTTTCTCTAAAAAACTGATAGTTGAATTCATTTTCTTTTGAACTCTTTGGGTTAACATCTTAGGTTTTATAGGTGTATAAGTTACAGGCTTTGTATTAGTTGAAATGACAATTCTCTTTTCTTCAAGAACTTTTAAAGTGTCATAGGTTCTTGATTGTGGAATATTCGCAAGCTTTGATACTTCATAACCTGTTGCAGGATATTTTTTTAAAAGAGCAACATAAACCTTTGCTTCATATGTATTTAATCCAATATCTTTCAGTTTTTCTATAATATCTGCCATAAGTACAGTTTAACACATAATTTATTTATTTTAGTATTGTTAAGATTTGATTACTTAAAGGTATCTAAGGTCGAAATTTTTTCATAAAAATAATTCAAACGTTCTTTTTCATGCAAATACCAGTATCCGATAAGAACCTCAAAAGCTGTTGCCAATCTGTAATCGTGTTGAATTCCTCTTCTTCCAATTGGAATAGGCAGATTCCTAGCTCTTCTTGCAAGTTCGTGCTCGTATTCATTCAAATCCGCATTAATATATTCAAGCATTTCTTTTTGAAACGTTGCATTAACCCTGTCTGTTGTCATTTTGTGTAAAAGTTTTGAATTAGACGTTTTTAAAATAACGTAATCTCTTACAAAAACTTCCCAAACAGCATCACCAATGTGTGCATAATTTTTTAAAGGTAGTTCTTCCATAACTTTATTTTATCATAATATAATTTGAGTTATTTTTTATACTGCAATTTATATATTTTTAACAGATTTTGCCACAATATCTCTAGTTTGCCAAAACCAAATTCTTCCGTCTCTGCCAATACCACCTTCAATATCTTGAGTGTATATTCCTTCAAAAAGCTTATCCCAATAGCTTTCAGAGTCTTCTTCTCCAAGATATTCTTTTGCTTTATTCAGATAACCTTCCGGTATTACAAAGTAATTTGGGATTGAAATGTCTTTTAGCTTACCTTCTTTTACAAGTTCCTGCATTAGATGAAGTCTGTAGCCTTTGTTTCCGCAGTTTTAAGGAGTTAGTACTTCTGGTATTAGAAGTTTATCTACATTTTCTAAATGCAGAATATCTATTTTTTCATAGGATTTACCCCATTTTTCGATTGTAAAAAAGTTGGCTTTAAAATTGGTATATGTAATTTTGTTAATTTTCATGTACTCATATCCCTTTACAAAATTTAAGCATGACTTTTTGTTTATTTCAAGATTATTTATGTTATCATGCTTTATACAACTAAGGAGAAAATATATGCGTATCCAATCAATAGATAATAATGCACCATCAATGCAGGCCGGCTTATACTTTACAAAGAATTCAAATGTTTTATTTAATAAAAATACAAATATTAAATACATTACAGATGAGATTGTCCAGATTTCACAAGAAGGAACAAGATATATAGAAGATGTAAAACTTTCTAAAGCAATAAAGGATCGGTTTGCACAAATTCCATTTATAAAAGAATTAACAGAAAAGTTTGAAACATTTGTTCATTTTCATGAAGCACCAAAAGATAGCAGAACTAACCAATTTGAACACGTTTCCTACGCAAAAATAAGCTGGGCAGACTATACGAAAGCATACGCCGAAAAGAGGGAATTTGTTGGAAGAAGTCCTGTGTCACAGAGTATTGCAACAGAAAAACTTTTTTCAAATTTAGAACAAAAGAAATTTATTTAAATATTATTAGAAAATTAGTTATGAAAAAATACTTTACAAAATAAATTTATTTGTTATTATAATAGATGTGGAACAGGAGTTCCATTTACAAAATAGCAATAGATTACAGTAGCGTTAATTGATTAATGCAGAGAAAATAATCCTCAGTAGCTCAATGGCGGAGCAACCGGCTGTTAACCGGTAGGCTGTTGGTTCGAGTCCAACCTGGGGAGTTTTTTAT
>CADBTL010000116.1 GCA_902797575.1 uncultured bacterium | reverse complement strand
CCGTATTCAAATCCGTATTTGAAAGCAATAGTTCCGCAAACAAGAGGAGATAGAAATGCTCCAAGGTTAATTCCCATATAAAAAATTGTAAAAGCAGAATCTTTTTTCTCGTTATCATCACCATATAAAAGACCTAGTACGGAACTTATATTTGATTTAAAAAATCCGTTTGCCATAATCATTAAGAATAGTGAAAGCAAAAATAAGCTTTTATGTCCAAAAGCAAGCAGAAATAAGCCAATGCTCATCAATACAGCACCAATAGTAATACATTTTCTCTGACCTATAAATCTGTCAGCTATATATCCTCCTAAAAGTGGTGTAAGATATACAAGTCCTGTATAAATTCCATAAATATTTCCAGCTTGTTGAGTGGTGTACAAAAGACTTTGAATCATATATAAGACCAATAAAGCTCTCATGCCATAGAAAGAAAATCTTTCCCACATCTCTACAAAAAAGAGCAAATACAATCCTTTTGGGTGGTTCTGTTTAAGAATATTCATAAAACGATTGTAGCATACATGAAAAATTACTGTAATTTTTTGTTACTTTAACCCTATGTACAACAATGCTATCAAAATAATAGGAACTACATACTTAAGTCCTATGTCGAAAAGTTTCGCAATAATTTTATTTTGGATAAAATGTTCACCTCTGATTTTTAGGAACCAGCCGGCGATTATACATAAGAACAGAGCGTTGATTGGCATTAAAACGCTTGATGTTATAAAATCAAGAAAATCAAAAATATTTTTGTCTAATATTTTAAATCCGCTCAAAATCCCAAATGATAATGTTGCAGGAATTGAAAATACAGATATTATGCAAAATAATATTAAGCATGCTTTTCCTCTTGTAAGTTTCCATCTTTCGACCATTGATGCAATAGGTACTTCAATAATGCTTATTCCGGAAGTAATTGCTGCTGCTAACAAAAGTATAAAAAATGCTGCTGATACAATGTTCCCATGTGGTATTTGGGCAAATATTTGAGGAATTGTAATAAACACAAGCCCTGCTCCTGAACTTGGTTCAAGTCCGAATGAGAATATTGCAGGGAATATCATAATTCCTGCCATAAGGGCAAATAATGTATCTGAAAAAATGATTGTGTATGTTGATTTTGTTATATTTTTGTCCTCTTTGATATAACTTCCATAAGTTAAAAGCGCACCCATGCCAATACTCAACGTGAACAGAGCTTGTCCTAAAGCTGCCAAAAACATTTGCGCATTAATTTTGGAAAAATCAGGTTTGAACATGTATTCCAATCCTAATTTTGCGTTAGGGAGGTTTAGAGAAAATATGATTAAACATACAAGAATTACTGCGAATAATGGCATTAACACATAGTTTGCAAATTCAATACCTTTTTTTACTCCTCTTGCCGTAAATAAAATGCACATTAGTAAAAATATTAGTGTGAATGCACAAGCAGAAACAGAATTCTGAGTAAAAAATCCGAAATAATCTCCATAATCAGCAATCTTAGTATCTGCAATACTTAAATATATGTAATCAATAATCCAACCGCCTACAATAAAATAAAATGATGAAATTAAAATACCTGTAAGCGGATTCAAGAACCCTAGAAATTTAAATTTAGGATTTATGGATTCATACGCTCCAATACATTCTTTTTTTGTAATTTTACCGACCGCTAATTCCGCAAAAAGTGGTATAAAACAAATGGTTAAAATAAGTACTAAATATACGATGAGAAAAATTGCTCCGCCATTCTGTCCCATAATATAAGGGAAACGCCAAATGTTCCCTAATCCAACTGCAGAACCGACTGCTGCAAGTATAAATGTAAATCTCGATGTTAATAAACAGCCAATTTGAGAAAAAAGAACAGGGTTTTTGAGAATTAGAAAAATGTAGGTTGGCATTACCATGCCAACAAAAATATTTTGTCGGTTTGGTAAAACCGACCTACAAACTAAAAGGTCTTGAAATTAAATCTACATATAGGTTTTAGCCAATTAGTGCAAATAGTGCAAGATTTATGTAAACCCTCTATCATGAGGGTTTTCTAATATACTT
>CADBTL010000115.1 GCA_902797575.1 uncultured bacterium | reverse complement strand
CTTTGCAACTTCGTTGCTTCGCTCTCAGGAGCAGCTCTTCAGCCGCTGCTCGCGCTTAGTTTTCTATTCTGTTTTCAAGGTGCAAATTTGCTATTCATTATTCTTATTTTTGTAGACGACTAAACTACTACAAGTCTTCATTCAGCTGCTATTTATTGGCCACGTCTACAGGGTATCTCAACCACATTTTTCATTCTATATCGTCAAGAAACAAAATCAACATGCAAATTGCAAATCAGTTTACATTCTGTTACAAAACGATAAATTAAATCTTTTAAAGTGCTAGTATTATATTTCGGCTTTTCAGTAGTGTCCTTCCACTTTGCAGCGGCTACCGTTAGTACCTAAGTGTAAATCATTTCTTTACGCACATTCCTCAGCGCGTTCTTCCATTATAATCGTAAAAAAAATTATTGTCAAGCGATATATTTAAATATTTTTACAATACTTAAAATAGCTTGTCTAACACACTTTCAAGATTTTAAAATACTAGCTTATTTATAAAATTTAAAAATGGCATGCTTAAATACTCAAACCCGCCCTCAAGATCTTAAGAGCGGGTAGTTTTTATTTTATGCAATCAATACTAAAAATCATAATTTTGATATTTTATAATCTTTTCTTACCAATAGAGTATGCGACAGAGGAATTCCACCTTGAACAGCCGGCTTATTTACGACTTTTCCGTTAACATACATGACTGTAGAACCACCGCCGTCCAAATTCATTGCATTGACACATCCCAATTGCTTCATTATGTTTGCTAACTCATTTAAAGTCAAACCTATAGAAGCCCCTTCTCTACCATCAGCAGCCAGTAAAATCAAGTGTTTATCTTGTGTATATCCGATTGCTGTTCTCGGGTTCCGTCCACCTATTGATTGAAGTTTTTCTGACACAGTATCAACAAAGACTTCTCCGTCCTTAACCAGATAGGGGCCGCCACTTAATATGTGGTTAACCCCTTTCCAATCCGGATTCATCTTCACATCAAGATTAAATTTTTTTGCTTTCAAATAATTACTTAATATACTTTCTGGACCGGAAATTACATAACCGCCTTCAGGAATTTCGCACGGTTCGTAAGATACTTTAACAATTTTTCCGCTTTTTATTACCAAAAGCATACCGTATTTAGGAGCCGGCGGAGAAATTTTTCCCCAATCTTCTGTAAATACAATAACATGAGTCGATAGCATTCTGGGTTGATTAACGTTATCAATTTTAAATTCTCCTATATTTGTTTTAACTGCTGCATCCATTTTCACTCTTGCCATGTCGTAATGATTATCAAAAAAACCAATTGCAACTCTGTCATAAATTGGACCGGTATAAACTTTTTTATTTATCATTAACGTACCAAGCGGGACACCTGTTTGCGGTTTAAAGTATCCTCCATTTATAGCAACAATCGCATTTTCTCTGTTTGCAATATTTGTTACTTTCGTTCTTCCGGCTAATTTATTAGATGCAATCGCTGGTTCTACAATTAGATCATCATTTATTCCTTGCGAAAGTTCAACTACATTTATCCTAACCGGTTTTCCGCTAAAGTATTTAACCATCCGTACATGCTTAACACCTTTTTCAATCTCCGTAACATCGAATTTACCATATTTATTTTTGATTTCTCGGTTGAATAATTCTTCTTGCTGCAATTGCTGCTCTTTTACATAATTTAATCCCGGTGAAATTCCGGTCAATCCTTCCACATCTCTAGCTAAAATACCGATATTTTGCATAAGCAGCAAACATAAAGCAATACCGATTCCTGCAACACTCGTTGCTGTTTTCTCAGTCTGGGGCCTTTGTAAAATCAACGTATCCATTTTGTTACCTGTGATAGTTTTGTAACGGATACCTTTTTGTTTTAAGAGTGGTGTGGGGCTAGTTAACACTCTGGATAAATCTTTTAAGATTCATCCTAATTCCTGCCGTCCGGCGGGGTAAATGATTTTGACCAGTTGTAAAATCTTAGAATAATAGTAATGTGATTTTTCGAAGAATATAATATCCTCTACTAATATTATATCATACACTTATTATTTTTACAACCCTTTATTTATAATACTTTATGACTATTTTATTATAGTATTTTTTACACTTAATGTTTTAATTAATTTATCATTGGGCCATTATATTTTTTATACAAAGCTATAATGTCGTCTGCTATTTTTCCGTTATGCAGTTTCGCATCCACCATTAACGCATACGTTTCAGCTATATACTCTCCTATTCCTGTTTGAGCGTATGATGATATTTTACCGGCAGTTTGCTGCGATTCTTCATTAGTTAAAAATTCGTACAAATCAGGAAATTTTTGTTTAAATTCTTCTTTATCTTTATTCCATATTTTTTCACAATCTTCATAACCTAAACCGCCCCATCTGTTATCTATTAGGTTTAGATTCATTGTTTCCAACTGTTTCATATCTATATCTTTTAAATTCTTACCAAAATCCTGTAAATGTCCCATCTCATGGTAAATAGTTTTTTCGGGGCTTCCTTTTCGTATAGTAATTGAAATTGGATGGTTGCACTCTTCTCTAAGAGTTTTTATAACTTGTTTAAGATATTCCGCACGTTCTTTATTTGTTTTTTTAGTTTGATATTCATCCAGAGACAATATATAATTATTATCCTTAATTATTTTCTCGCATCTTTTTAACCACAAGTTTGGATTTGCTTCAATTTTAGACTGATGAAACATATCTGCTATAGTCTTTTTCAGCGTAAGTTTTTCTTCTAAAGATAACAATTGAGGATTTGCATAATATTTATCCATTATTGGGGTTAATTCTTTCAAAAATATAGGTCTTAATTCATTAACACGACCTAAACAAATATATTCATCATCTTTAGATTTTGCAAATAAATTTTTACCGTTTTTATCTTTTAAATGCTTGCTTATACACTTACTTAAAAAGTCATCTTCAAAATAATCTTTATTAATAACCAACTCTCCGAAAGATTTACTACGAACGTTTGCATCAACATATGCAAGAGTGTTTTCTTCAAGGGAGTTATATTTTAACGCAGAAGGAATGTACAACTTACCTTTGTTAACATTACTGACATCCACAATACTTTTATTAGCATAATTCAATGCTTCTAATGTAAAATTATCGTCTACATGTTTGATACCAAGTATATTCTTAGCAAAATTTTTCGCTTCATCTAATGTTTTAGCAGCTTCAAATTTTATACTCTCAGGTAAATTACTTATCACCAATTTTTCTTTATAAAGCTGCTCTACTTTCTTATGCATGCCCTTGACTAAAAAACCCGCTGCTAAACCGACTACAGACAAACCAGCAACAGTATAAAGTCCGTATTTATGATACTTATATGGATCCTCTTCTTTTTTATTATTTAATTCCAATGTATCTATATTTGCTTCAGTTTCAGCTCTAAAACAGGGCTGTGATACATTTTTTCGTTTTATATTATTGTTTACATAACTAATAGAAGATATTCCATTCATGCAAAATTTTCCAACCTAAATTTACACTATTAAATATATAAAAACTACAATACAAAAATAATTGCTTGATTATTAAGATATATTAATAAAGATTAATTATCATTCATTTTTAAATATTTTCTTACGGTTGAATTACTAATACCTATAATTTCTGCTATCTCATCAGCTGTCTTACCTTGTTTTGATAATTCCTTAATCTTAGCCCGTTTTCCTTCCGATAATTTTATTTTTTTTCCGGAATAATTTTCGACAAAATCATTTCTTATATCTTTCCACTCTGTATGTCGTTTTAAATGCTGCATTACAGCAGAAAAACTGCAATTTAAGAGTTCTGCAATTTGCTCAGAAGTTTTTCCTTCTCTATACAACTTTTCCATTTGTTCTATTTTTTCTTTTGTTAATATAGCCAAAGGACCATTATAATTTTTTATATGCTCTTCTTGTATTTCATTCCAATAATCACTATCTCTTAATATTTTACCTACAGTTACGTTACTGCAGCCAACAATAGATGCTATTTGTTTTGTTGTTTTTCCTTGTTTATATAACAATGTAATAAGCATAATTTTATCGTCAGTTAATATAGCCAAAGAGCTTTTATTATTTTTTATATGCATTTGTTCAATTTCTTCAAACCGCTCATTACCTTGAATATACTTTGATACAGTTGTACCGCTGATTTTTAACATTTTAGCAATATAATCATAAGGATATCCCTCACGATACAATTTTATCATTTTATCTATCATTTCTGCTGTTATAACAGACTTTCGCATACCTTTTCGGCTTCTTGTGCTTTTTGAGTAGTGTTCAACAGCTAAAGAATCATAATCTTCTTGTTCCTTGAGATATCGAGACACTGTTGAATCTGCACATCCGACTTTTTTCGCAATATCTTTACACAACATACCTTCTCTATATAGTTGAACAATTTGCTTAACCTTATCCTCTGTAACTATAGCAACACCTTGATTGTTTTGAATATGCTCTTGTTCGATTTCATCATAATTGGCTTGTTGCTTTAAATAACGATTTAGAGCAGTAGCACTGCATTCTAATTCTTTTGCAATAACATAAATTTGTTTTCCTGAACGGTACTCAGATATGGCTTTTTCAATAAATTCAGGAGTCGGAATAAACCTTTTTGTTTGATTATTTTGTATATGAATCTTTTTTATTTTCTCATAATCATTACATTCAGATATATAATATAATACACTTGATGCACTGCATCCTAATTCTTTACCAATTGCAGCTGCAGACATCCCATTCTTATAAAGTTCTATCATTCTTGCACATGTTTCTTCTGATATAGGTGGAAACGTCGCCTTATTATTTTGAGAATGAATTTTCTTTAATGTATCAGAATCTGTATTTCTTTCTACTATTCTCATTACGGTTATTCTTGATATACCATATTTTTTCGAAATATGAGCAGGAATTTCACCACAACAGTAATCATTAATAACACCTTGCTTAATATCCTCAGTCAAAATAGTCTTCTCTGTTTGATTATTTTCAACATGAAGTTTTTTAATCTCATCCCAATCTGATTGAGAATTGAGCAATTTACTTGCATGTCCGACACTTAAAACCACACCTAAACCTGATAAAACAGAAACACACTGGCTTAAAGACTTTCCGGATGCGTACTCTGAAGCGAGTCTTTTCACCATCTGTGGTGATATTTTTACAACACCTTGAAAACTTATTGAAGCTCTGCCAAGTGAGGTCGCTGCATAACTATAATCCTTATGTGACTTATCCAAAACTGATTGATTTTGTATATTATCAATTTTCTGTTTTTTATAATCTATTTCCGGCATTATTGTATTTCTGACATGCGCATTAATAGAGGTTATCACGAGTTTTATCCTTTCATTAACAATCTTTTTATTAATTACCCATATAAAAACCCGTAAATTTTTATTTTGCTATTTATAATTAACTATGATTAACAAATACCTTCTCTTAATCTTACGACAGCAGCTCCCCAAGTCATGCCGGCTCCAAAACCGCAAAGAACAGCTGTTGAACCTAATTTTATTTTTCCTTGTTCAACACCTTCTACCAAAGCAATTGGAATAGAAGCCGCTGATGTATTACCGTAATATTTAATATTAGAAATAACTTTATCATCAGAATATTTTAATCTATTTTGAATAGATTCTATTATTCTTTGATTAGCTTGATGCGGTATCAGATAATTAATCTCTTCTGAGGTCATGCCTGACGCATTAATACATTCTTCTACATAAGCAGGGACAGTCCCTACTGCAAATTTATAAACTTCTTTTCCGTTCATATGAATTTTTCCGTCACCAACTTCATCAGCAGGTGTAACAAGCGGACAATTTTGAGCCGGCATGTTTGTATAAATCATCTGTCCTATAGAACCATTTGCACTTATGTTAATTGAAAGAATATCATCAACTCCATCGTCAGAAGCCGTAACAACCATAGCACCGGCTCCGTCTCCAAAAAGAATTGATGTTCCTCTGTCTTCCCAATTTGTAATTCTGGAATTGTTATCTGCTGCAACAATTAAAATTGTTTTATAAATTCCGGAAGCAATCATTCCGCGAGCAACCTGCATGGCATATATTAATCCTGAACAAGCAGCTGTCATATCAAAAGCAGGAATAGTTTTTTCTATACCCAGTTTTGCTTGAAGAGTACAAGCTAAAGTCGGATACAGCTGCGGGGGTACAGACGCTGCTGATATTATACAATCAATACTATTTACATCTATTTTAGATTTGGCTATCGCTTTCTTTGCCGCATCTAAACCTAAATCTATTGCCGTTTCATTACCGGATACAACCCTTCGTTCCTTAATACCTGTTCTGGTATATATCCACTCATCAGATGTCTCGTATAACTTTGTTAAATCTTCATTCGTTATTACCGTCTTTGGTACTGAATACCCCACTCCTGCTATTCTTAACGGTATAAAATTATTCCCCATTTTATAAAAAATCCCTTACTTATATAATCTTTTCTGTAACAAAATTATACCATGAAAACCTATTTTATGAGTAAGTTAGGTATTCTACTATGAATACACAAACGGAGGACCGTTCTTGATCTCAAATAAAATATTATCTGCCATGACTTTTAACTCCTCAGGAGTTTTGCCTTGTGATTTTTGAATCATAAATTCATTACACAACGGTTCTATCGCAGAATCTTTCTTTGCTTTAAAATTTCTTAACTCTGTAGCAACTAAACGTTTCTGCAAATTTAGTTCTATATCAGCTGAATATTTTTTAACCTGAACTTCTTTTACAGCTTCTGCAGCTGATTTACCTCCATACGCCAGAGCAGATACACCTGCTATTCCAAAAAACAAATTCTTAAATTGAGGATTTTTAGGATTCATTAACCAATCATAAAAAAAAGACAAATAATCATTCACATGAGAAAAATAGGTTATTTTGTTTCTTCCGGAACCTCCCATCATCGGATTTACTTTTTCTGTTGCTTGATTCATAACTTCGCTTAAATGTTTTTTAAATTCTTTTTTTTCTGACTTTGTCATATTTAATTTATCTACAACTCTTTCTATCTCTTCAGGTTTTGCATAAATTGAATCAAGCATATTTTCAATAAGGAATTTATATGCATCCTTTCCTGAAAGCATTTCACCTTTATGTCCTTCTAAATTCTTTAAAGGTTTTCCCTTATTAAATTCATCAATAACTATATCAATACCGTGCTTTGTATTTTTAATACCCTTTCTTATATATTCATCACTTTTTCTTATATTATGAGACGCAAAATACCCCAAACCTAAAATAGAAGATATTGTTATCCCTCCAACTAAATACATTATTAAATCATCTTTTTTGTCTTTATTCTGTTGCTTTTTACCCTTAAAACTAAGTTCGTCAGTAAACATTTTTGCTTTAGAAGATAACATGCTCCGTATTATTTGTAATTTTCCGGAAAAACTCTGAGTTTCTACTGCAATTAAGTTTTCTTGCAAGTTCTTTTGTATATTCGCTTCCTGTTTTTTTACCCAAATTTCTTTAAATCCGTCTATAAAAATTTTACCCATAAATGCCATCGCACCAAGAGTTATAACTCCTATTGATGCTAGTATAGTTTTTCTGTTTGGCGACTGAATCATGGAAAATATGCTCTGGTGAATTTCATCATTTATACAATGATTTCTTGTTATTCCGGGCAAAATGTACTCTTTTGAAGACTCAAGCTTCCCTTTAGAAAAACGTTTCATCATTGCTGTAAATCCGCCGAGAACGCCCATTACTCCAACAGTAATTCCGCATATAGGATAAACCGGATTTAAATATTTTGTGTCTTTTTCATTCAATTTTGACGGCAATTTTATTTGACTTTTAGAAATTACTAAAGAATCGTAGGTTTCATCAAGTGACAAGTTTGGATCTTTTACATAAGAATTTACTATAACTCCTTCTTTTACAAAGTAGTCATTCTTTTTTTGAGTTTTTGTCATATTTTTTTGATGTCTTGTACTTTCAAGATCCTGATTTATTTTCTGAATCATCTTTACGCTTTCTTAAAATTTTATTTATTAATGTTTTTAACCGGAATAATTTTTTATCCTCATCTATTTTTGTTTCATCGTCTTTAGTATTATTTCGTTTAAAAATTTTAAATAACAAATCCGTTTTTGATTTTATTACACTTACTAATTCCGAAATCTTTTTTTCTACAAAAGCCTTTGCTTCTCCAAAAATCGCATTTAATTTATCTTGTATATCAATTAACTTCTCATTTATTTGTGCAAATTTTGCCCTTATATCTGATATAGTTTGCGGAATTAATGTAACAAATTTAACAACAGGTATTGCTACTTTATTTATAGCTAAAGCAACTGGTTTAAAAAGCAACTTATCTTGAATTTTTAATACAAACTCTGCCATTTTTTGTGATAAATTTATCAAACTTTGCTGAAATGATTTTATAGATTCTGCCCGCTCTAAAAGCATCTGTTCATGTATTTTTTGCTGTTCTTCACGAGCTCGCATCATTGCACCAATCATGGCACACTCGTGATAGCTCATTTCTCCGGCTTTTTGCGGACGCTCTCCTACTCTTAATCCGCCTCCGCCCATGCCGGAACAAATCGGACAAGCACCGGGAGCTACTCCATGCGGACAAGTTCCTGCTTTATTTACATTAATCCCCGATAACGAATTTGACAATAAAAAATCCTCTCTTGCTTTTGCCGCAACAGAAGAATGCATTTAACCATAACTTTGACTCGAAGTTTGGCTTATGGTAAATAAAGATATTTTACATAATAACCCATATACTTTTGTAACAAGGAAATTAGCTTGTCAGAATTCTTCTCTTCATTTACCCCTTGGTATTCCGACTTTAACGGTTGCGGCACAGTCAGGGACTTTCACCCTTAGTTTCCCTTTTTTTATTCATAATAGAATATTCATAATAAAATGTAAAGTAAAAAAGTAGAGCATACGATTATTCGTACACTCTACTTTAAACCTTACGAATTGTAAAAGAAACTATTTTACAAGTTCTTTGAAAGATTTACCAGCTGACCAAGCAGGAACTGTTTTTGCAGCGATTTTTAATTCTTTACCGGTTTGTGGGTTTCTGCCGATTCTAGCAGCTCTCTTACGAGCTTCCCAAGTTCCAAAACCAACTAAAGTTACTTTTTTACCTTTAGCAACTGTTTTTTGAATAATTTCTAAAGTTGCTGATAATACATCTGAAGACATTTTTTGAGAAAGTTTAGTCTTCTTAGCAATTTCTTTTACTAATTCTTCTTTGTTCATGATAAATCTCCTATACACTTTTCTACTCTCAGGAATAAACACTTAATTTATGGTAGTTAGAAACGGGTTCTAAAAATTTAACTCGCCCTTCATTGCCCTTCTTTAGGTGTTTTCAACCCTCTATGCTCTTTATTATACACATTTTATTTGGAATTGCAAGCATTTTTTTAAAATTTTACAATACTTAATAAGCCTCTTAAATTATACCTGATATAGCTGTTATGACTTATTAATTCGCCTTTATAAAAATTTATAATATTTTTATTATGATAAAATATTTATATGTATATAGGATAGGCATGCCGGATGAGGGGAAAATGCAAAGAAAAGAGTTTATAAATGCAAAACGTATTGTTATAAAATTGGGTACGAATATCATAAGAAATGAAGATGGCGAGGTAGCACTTTCAAGGATTTATTCTTTTATTGAAGACATTTCTAAACTTGTAAAAAAAGGTAAAGAAGTTATTCTTGTTACAAGCGGTGCAGTTGGTTTAGGAAAGAAGAAGCTTAACCTTGATTCTACATCTGAAGAAGGTGTAAAACAGGCATGCGCTGCAATCGGACAGAGCAGATTAATGTCATTTTACGAAAGCGGTTTCGGAGTTTATGATATTCCAATTGCACAAATACTTTTGACAGAAGATGATTTTTCTCTAAGACATAAGTATCTCAGCCTTAGAACAACTATGAATAAGCTGCTTGAATTTGGCGTAGTTCCTATTATTAACCAGAATGATACTGTCACACCAATTCAATCAGGTTCAATAAATACCGGCATGAAAGTAAACTTTTCAGATAATGACAAGCTTTCTGCCCTTGTCGCAAGTGAACTTGATGCAGATTTACTGGTACTTTTAACAGATATAAACGGTTTGTACACTGCTAACCCAAAAGAATTTCCTGAGGCAGAATTAATCAAGGAAGTGGAATCCGTAACTGATGACATTATGAAACTTGGTTCTGACGCGTCAGAAGGCGGCCGCGGCGGAATGAAAACAAAATTAGAAGCAGCAAAACTGGTTACACGCTTTGGCGGTAAAGTTCTTATAGCAAACGGGAAAGTTCCTTATATTATACATAAGATTTTTGACGGAGAAGATTTAGGCACCATGTTCCTTCCGTCTAAAGTCAGCCTTGCAGATAAAAAACGCTGGATTGGATATGCAACAAATATTTTTGGTGGACTGATTGTTAATGAAGGTGCAAAAAAAGCTATTTTGGAACAATTCTCAAGTCTTTTGCCGATAGGTATAGTAAATGTTGTAAACGAATTTAAGCAAGGTGAAGTTATCTCAATAATGGACGAAAATAACGTTGAATTTGCACGAGGAATGGCAAACTATAGTTCAGCTGAATGCCGTAAAATTGTAGGTTCACACTCTAACGATATTGAAAACATCTTAGGATACAAGAACTATGATGCGGTTATTACTAGAGACAACATAACAGAACTTATATAAGATGAGTTTACACTTCTTAACATTAACACTAAGAGTAAGCAAATTTTAATATTTAAAATACTTTATATTAATAAGTAAGATTAATATAAAGGGTTTTGTTATGGCTGAAATTTCAAACAATTATGCGGTGACTCAACCGCAAATAGTACAGGAAGAGTCTCAAAATAAGCGTTATGCCGGTCAAAGGACAATGAGAAACACTAGCCATGATGAATTTTGGCGTAAAGAAAAACGTAAAAACACCGGCCTAATTGAACGTTTTTATAACAGCATTAAAAACATTACAGGATTAGGAACCGGCTCTCACAAAGTTGAAAGAGCTTTAAATCAAGTCAAAAAGGGTGAAATATCACAAGCTGAATTCAAGAAAACAGTCCAAGATTACAATTCATCTCAAGAAACATCAGCTCAAGCATTAGGTGATTTAATGTCAGTAGGTGCCGCAGGTTTAACGTACTTCGGACTAAGAAATGATGCCAAGCTGCATTTTTCAGGCAAGCAATTAAATGAAAAATTCGGAAGCACAAATGCATTAGCTGAAGCTGCAGAAACTATGAGCGGCGGATTTAACTTGCGAACTATCAAAAAAATGTACAGTAAATTATTAGCTAAAGCCGCAACATCAAAAACAAAATTAGCGATATTTACTGCAGGTATAGCTGCCTTAGTCGGAGGCACCACAAAGTTACACGTATTGCAGTTAAACAGAATCGGTTCACAAGAATTCAAAACAGATAAAAAAGAATTTAATGGTGCAAAAACTGAACACGATAAACTTCTGTATAAAGTGAAAAAGAAAATGAATCGGAGCGAAAAACAAGAAGCAAACTTCCGTAACTTTGCATCCGGTGCAGTCAATGGTTTACTAATGCCAATTTCAATTATAGGAGGTGCAATTGTCGGTATACCTGCATACTTTGTTGGTAATAGCCTTAACAGATACTTTATTGGTCAAAAACATAATGAAAAAACGGCCGGCGGATACTTTAATAACCTTGTAAATGATGGTGTGACTCACACAGTGCTTGGTGCAGCAACACTTATTCCTATGATTAAAAAAGGTAGATTTTCAAGCACTTTTGATAAAAATTTAGAGCTGGCATTCAAAGAAATTAACTCACACGACGTTTTAAAAGATAATCCGTACGGAGGTAAATCGGCATATCAAGAAATTAACGATATTATGTTTGAAAATCCGGCAATTAAAAATATTATAGAATCGGGGAAGAAAAAAGACGGAATGAGTGTTATTGAGCAAATAAAAGCTCTTTCTGACGAAAACATTTTTGCCGTAAAACTTAAACAAATTGAAAATAGCCATAGAGATCTTTTATCAGAGGCATTAGTAGAAGATTGTCCTTCAACCAGAACATTAGAAGAAGCGGCTAAGGAAATTCAATCTAAATTAGGAAATGGCTACAAAGTTAAAGTAAATATGGGTACCGGTACTATTGCTGAAACTTACCTTGTAGAAACACCGGAAGGTAAAGAAGTCTGCGTTAAAATGCTTAAAAAAGGAATTGATGCAGATAAAATAAATCGTGATAAACAAAAATTCATTGATATAGTTAATGGACTAAAAGACCGTTCTGATGCTGAAAAACAATACTTAATAAAAAATATTGAAAACCTTGCAGACGGTGTAAGCAAAGAAATAGATTTCCGTAACGAGATGGAAGCAGCTAAAAAGCTTGTAGATTATACAAAAACCGCACACGTTGTTAAACCTATTGAAGTCAAAAACGGATTGTATGTAATGGAAAAAGCTGACGGTATGAGTTTGAGCAAATTACTCAAAACCATGTATCCTGAAAATTACATACATAGACTTGAAGAATCACTAAAAAAAGCGAAAACTCAAACCGAAAAAGATTACTACAAAAATAAAATCGCAGAATTCAAGAAACTTGCAGAAAAAAAATCAAACATTTTAACTGAAAAAGATGCGGATTATATGCTTGATGAATATATGAATGTACTTGTAGAGCAGCTTTATAAAACAGATAAAGCAGGTCGTACTTTGCACGCAGACATTCACCCGGGTAATATATTTATTGATACAAAAGCAATTAAAGAAAGAAAAGGAAATGCATTTACACTTATTGATACAGGTAATACCGTTAATTTAACAGCAGAACAGGCTGAACGTTCAATGAAACTTACGCAATACATTGAACACGGTGACACAAAAGATTTGGCTAAATATTTTATTGAAAATGCAAATCTTTCTGAAAGTAAATTGACAAAAGAAGAAGCTGAAAAGAAAATTGAAGAGGCATTGAATGAAGTATTCTTCTCATCAGATATAAGATTGAATACTATGAGCAATTCAGAAATAATAAATCTTACTTCTAACATTATGAAACAACATAAAATCATGCCGGGTGATACACAGCTAAACTTAGAAAAAGCAAGAACATCCGCTGCAAATTCATACTATAATATGTTGGGCATTTGGGCTGATCAGGCTTTCTCAAATGCACTTGATAACAAAAATAAGGCTAAATTAACCGTTTCAGTTTTAGATAAATTCAGACAGTTGATGTCTAAATGGAACAAGTACCTTGAGTTGCAGCAAGAACAAGAGAAAGAAAACTTATGGCAAATGATTAAATCACCTAAGAAGTTCTTCCAAAGTCAATTAAATCCTAATTACAAAGAAAAGAACAGCAAAGAATACTTAATTTATCATCTTAAACAAGATATCAAAAAAGAACAATAAAATTAAAAAAGAATCAGAAAAGAACACTCCAAAAACTATATATTTTGGAGTGTTCTTTTCTCTCATCAAAAAATTTTATTTACTAGCAAAAAATTTTTTTACGGGTTTTATTACTTTTATAAAAGGAGAAAAACATGAAAATATTTTTAGCACCAAAAACATTTAAATTTCCGGCCATTGCACCATCAGGCATCATTGGAAGCAGTCTTGGACATAATTTGACACTAGGTCACGGGAAATATCTTAATATAGCAACAAAAACACTTACAGAAGACTTGGGACCTTGTGTAAACTTAACAATGTGGGCCGGTAAACAAAAATTCGTAGGACACTCCGCTCCTGAACTCGAACATATTGACAGAGACGAAGGTTTAAATATTACTATCGGAAGAATTACCGATAATCTTAGAGGCAGGCTAAAAAATTCATTAGACGAGATTCATGCATTTATTACAGGCGGAATTGCAAGAGACGGTAAAAGTGAAATGTCTGATAAAAGTTTCACATTAATAGAAGAAATGTATGAAGCATTATCTAAACTCGGTATTCCTACAACTGTAATTGCAGGGCAAAAAAGCAACGGACTTAAAACACGTATGCAAGCATTCGCATATAATGACAATATCTTTATTAAAGGACAACCGATTGACAATATCACAAAAACTGATTTAAATCTGGAAGATGCAATAAAAAATGAATTTGATTTCGTTGAATTAACAAAAAATACACCAATTGAAATCGCAAAATAAAGATATTATCTCAAACCCTTTTCCGGATGAGCAGAATTAGATTGAATGATTTCATAAAACTCATTCTTATCTATATTCACGCCCATATTCTTGGTATCAATCGTAAACTTTTTCTTCTTTTTGGTACTTTTGGGACGCATATCCATTATTTTAAAATCTCATTATTTTCACCTACTTGAACTATAGTAGGCTTATGTGTTTTGATTTCTTCATCTGTCAATTGTGCATAAGTTACAATAATAATCTTATCTCCCGGCTGCGCTTTTCTTGCCGCTGCACCGTTTAAACAAAAAACTTTCGAACCTCTTTTACCTTTTAGCGCATAGGTTTGAAATCTTTCACCATTATTTATATTTAATATTTCTACTTTTTCCCACTCTAAAATATTTGCACGTTCTAAGAACTCTTCATCGACCGTAATAGAACCTACATAATTTAAATTGGCATCTGTAACAGTTGCTCTGTGTATTTTTGAATTTAAAAATTCTCTTAACATGTTTACCTCTCTTTTCATGCTATCACGAAAATAAAAGAGGTAAACAAGTGTATTTACATAAAGATTTTTGTTCTAATTTTAATCAGCAACTCTTATCAAACTGTTAACCACACAGTTATCAAGTTCGCTTACAACTTCCTTAATCAATCTTTCTTGACATTTTTCAGTAATTACAACAATATCTGCAGTATTATTTTCTGACACTTCTCTTTGTAAAATACTTGCCAAACTTATATTTTTGCTTGCGCAAATCGTACCTATTTTTGCAATCACACCAATTGCATTAGGAGCTGTTATTGATATGTAATATTTGTTATACGTATCATCAATATGCACCGGATTTGCTCTATGCTCATGATGACATCTCATCATCGGAAGCATATAATCCGTAGTTCCGAATTCTGCTTGGATAGCTAAAATATCACCAACAACAGAGCTTGCTGTCGGGAATTCTCCGGCTCCCGGACCTGATAAAACAATGCTTCCAATCGGATGTCCGCTCATTGCAACGGCATTTGTTACATAATTAATATGTGCAAGAGTCGTATCATTAGATACCAACATCGGATGAACTCTTACATCAGCATTTCCATCTTCATCAATTGAAGCGTTTGCAATAAGTTTTATTTTATAACCAAACTCATTTGCTTGCGCCATATCTTCTTTTCTTATTTTTGTAATACCTTCTCTATATACATTTTCCAGCTTTACACGTTTTTTAAATGCCAGCGTTGCAAGAGTTGTAATCTTATAAGCAGCATCATAGCCTTCTACATCACCTGTCGGATCTGTTTCGGCATAACCTAATTCTTGCGCTTCTTTTAAAACATCCTCATAAGAAGCACCATCTACGTCCATTTTAGTAAGGATATAGTTTGTTGTACCATTTAAAATAGCTTGTATTTTATTTATGTTATTACCTGCCAAAATCGTCTTTATCGGCATAATAATCGGAATACCGCCAGCAATTGCTGCCTCATACAGACAAACTTTGTTATGCTCTTCCGCTAAGTTAAATAACTCTTCACCTTTCTTAGCCAAAAGTTCTTTATTGGCAGTAACTATATGCTTTCCGTTTTTTATAGCGGCTGATATGTACTCCCATGCCGGTTCAACACCACCTATAAGTTCTACCAATACGTCAATTGAAGAGTCATTTATTATCTCATAATGATTATCGGTAATCATTCCTTCGGGAGTGTTAACCGAGCGAGGTTTATTGATATTTTTTACGGCAATTTTTACAATTTCAATATCGGGGAAGTCGGCTAAAGTTTTATAAACACCACAACCAACTGTTCCTAAACCGATAATTCCAATTCTTAATTTACTCATCACACTCATTCTCCTATGATTCTATATTCTATCATGAAAGTTCCGACAAAATAAGACCTTTGGCAGACATTCAAATATTTTTACTTCACAATATTCAGATTTATTAACAAAATGCCCTATATATGAAGATTGTTTTTACCCCAAATATTTGTTATAATTAAGAATAACAAAGGAGTTAATTATGGAAATATCTTTAAGCAGGGATTTTGATAATTTTATAAAAGAACAAATGGCTACAGGTTTATATAAATCAGTTAACGATATTATACAAGAAGCATTATCTTTGCTTATTTCTCGTAAAAGCATACCTCAATCAAGAATTGATATGTTAAATAAGGATATAGAAGAAGCTTTATCCGATTTAGAACAAGGTAAACATAAAGACGGTCATGAGGTAATGAGGAATCTTATTGCAAAATATGAGTAAATTAGCCTTAAGAATACTGGGCAAAGCAGAAGAGGATATGGACTTAATCGGTAGCTATATTGCTCAAGATAATATCGTTGCGGCATCAAATCTTTTAAAACAATTTTATGCAACATTTGAAACATTAACCAAATATCCTAATCTTGGCTATAAACGATCAGATTTTACATATCAAGATGTAAGGTTTTATGTCGTAAGAAAAAATTATTTGATTTTATACAAAGTTGAACAAAATACACTATTTATTTTGAGAGTTTTTCCTGCATATCAAGATATTTGTTCGTTATTATAATTCACAAAATCTCTGCTAAGAATCGTCGAACCAACTATTTTATAAAACAAATTTGTCGCAGTAAATAGAATCATTTACCGCGACATAGACTGTTTTATATCAATCATTAGGTCCTTTTATTCTCATCCCATCACGTGATACAGCTATTTTCGGCAGCTGAGCAATTCCTTTATCCCCATTTTCACATATAAATGCGTGTTTTTTATCATCCCATTTAAAATCATAATGAAAACCGACAACTCTTTTATCATTTAACATATTTGTATCAGATAAATTAAAGCCGCCGGTTGCAGTATTACTATTTTTATCATACCTAAAGCCTAAAACTTTTGCTGCATATTCAGGATTAATATACGGTTTGTTTTGATAATTTAAAGCACGTACAGATAACAAATCTCCATCTGAATTATATCTTGCAGAATATATTTGTCCTTTATCATTTATTTTTTCGTTCACTCTACAGTTACCTTTACTGTCTGCAGGATAAAAATTACCGTTGATATAAGTATAAAATTTATTATCTTTTGATTTATAAACATTTTCAGCGATATCGGTTGCTTTTAGGCCTCGTTTTTCTGCTTCTATAGCACGTCCTATTGCATCTACAGCAGACTGCATACTTACATTCCCTCCTTCTACAATATCTATTGCTTTTAATAAAGCTAATGTTTGTATTCTGTCTATAACATCTTCACTTAATGAAGATAAATCAACACCTGTCATACTTATTATTTTTTTTGCAGTTGCTATTGTTGCAGCTTTTTCAGACTTACCCTGTTTTGCATTTTTTTTCACTTTATCGGAATATGCAGCTTGTGTCTTTTCATATTCATATTTATCAATTTTCCCATCTTTTTTATGATGTTTAATGATTACTGTATCAGTTGTTTCTTGAGACTCTGATACACCATCCTGTGAAGCAAAAAATGAAATTGCGTTTTGCAATTCTTTAACAGACAAATGTCCTTTTCTGCTATCCGTATCAAAAACCGAAAGCGCTAACTGAGTCTCTAAATCAAATTTAGAATAGTCTAATCCTTCCTGCGGTAACTTTGCAGAATCAAGTTCATAACCTCCAATGTTAATTTTTGCCATTATAAATACTCCTTTTTTGTAACTAATTTAATTCCATAGTTTATATATCGGCAGATTTTTCAAAACTTTAGGGGTAAATAATAAAAAAGGGCAAAATTTTTCTATTCTATTCTATTCTATTCTATTCTATTAGGCATTATGACTGGTTTTAAAGCATTTGTAAAGATTTTTATTTTTTCTTAACAATATTAAGTTTTGTAACAAAATTAAAGGAGTTAGGCAATTTCTTGTACTAAATATACTTTATATATATACAAGGATACTTAAGAGAACACATAACACAACCTTTCATACAACCTACACACTAACCTTCTACACATGAGGAATTATTAAAAAGAATTCCGAACCCTGATTCAAAAGAAACAGGGTTTTTATTTTTGTACGCTCTTATTTTTCAATTTGTTAGGCAGACTAATTTATTCCATACCGGTTATTTGACAAACAGAGGGGTCTTGCAAATATTTATTAAATACATTTACTAACGGATTATTTTTGACAGCATCCAAAGAAGACAAATCTGTCTCTGTAGCAGAGTATTTTTGAGTTAAAAAGTAAGCATCCGCTACAGACGTAATTTCTTTTATTTGCGGTTTTGAAAAATGACAAGACACATTCATATTTGTACCATTCATCTTCAAGTTTTCTTTGTAGATACATTTTTCATTTTGCCAACCGGAAATGGATTTTGTTGTAACAGCATTTACTCCGCTAACATTTACAGAACCTGAATCCGTATAATGTGAACAATTTTTCAATGCTTCTATAAATCTGTCGTCATTTGCATTGACAGCAAGACATAAACTTACAATTACCGATAAAATTATTAAAAACTTTTTCATATTTTTCTCCTACCAAAAATTATACCAAATTTTTATATTGCATGGAATACATCCCTTATTATATTGTGGTAAAATAAGTGTTATAATTAAATTCTTTTACGGAGTATTGAATGAACCTAACTGAATTAAAAATAGCTGATTGTCTGAAAGACTTAAAAGAAAACTATTGTGTTATAGGTTTAAAAGCAGAATTTGAAACAGAAGGCGCACAAATAGAAGAAGCTTTTAAATTAAAAGGTCTTGCTGATGATAACGATTTAGATTTTGTTATTAAAGTCGGCGGCTGCGGAGCTATTAAAGATATGTTCGATGCAAAAGCCATAGGTGTTTCTGCTATAGTTGCACCAATGATAGAAACCACTTATGCATTACAAAAATTTATCACATCAGTAAATACTGTTTTTACTGAACAAGAAGACGCACATACAAAACTCTACATAAATATAGAAACAAAATGCGGATTTGATTTATTAAAAGAGATTTTAGCATCACAATATGCTTCAAAAATTGCAGGTATCGTTTTTGGAAGGACTGATATGGCATTATCATTGGGCATGAACTTAGATGATATCGATAATAGAATCTTATGTGATTATGCAAACAATATTGCAAGTTTATCAGAACAATATAACAAGGAATTAATAATTGGCGGCGGAATATCACTTTCATCACTACCTTTTTTACAAAAAATAAATAATCTCTCATTTAAAAAATTTGAAACAAGGAAAGTTATTTTTGATGCAAAAGAATTCCTGAGTTCTAAATACAAAAGCGAAGGCATTATTAAGGCTTTAGAATTTGAACGTTTATGTATAGAAAACAGACAAAATATTTATGGAACGCTTAATACTCAAGATATCAAAAGAATAAAAGAATTAGAGTTAAGAGCTAATAATATAAAATTACTGTCTTAATCTTCCTAGTGAAACTGCAGTATCCAACATATCACCGTTAGTTGTTACCACCCTTGCCAAACTTTCATAATTTCTTTGAGTACTTATTGTATTTATCATTTCTCGTATTACGTTAGAATTTGAAAGTTCAAGCATTCCCTGCTGAATCACAAATTTTTCTGATTGGAGTTCAGGATTTTCTTCCGGTGTTTTAGGAATAAACCTTGTATCACTTATTTCAAACAAATCATCTTTATTAGCAAAATCCCAAACACCAATTGTTTGCATTGGGTATTTTTGCAGGCCTGCATTCAGTTCGATCGTGCCTTTTTCTCCGATAATAATTTGAACTTTATCTCTTATTAAATCAGGGTCTAAATCCTCTGGAATCATTCTTATTCGCCGGTTATTGATATCAAGAACGTATTCACCCTGCTTTGTTACAAGATAATCCTGATCATTTCTTGTAAAAGAGCCATTTCTGGTATAATACATTTTCCCGTCAGCATCTTGAATCTTAAAGAAACCGTCACCCTCTATTGCGAGGTCATAAGGATTATCTGTCTGATTCAAAGCACCTTGCGAAAAATCATGAGTAAATTGGAATGCTGAACTGCCTACACTTAAATCACCTAAGTATCTTGTTGAATCATTCCTTAAAACTGACTCTGATTGAGTATAAACAGCTGAGTCCATAAGATTTTGGAATTTTATTGAACCTTTTTTATAACCTACCGTATTAACGTTTGCTAAATTATTTGCAGTATTATCATTCATGTCCATAAGAGCAAGCATACCGTTAGCACAAGATTCTAAACCTCTCAGTATCATTAATTCTACCTCCTACTCTTACTCGCCTTTTAACTTATCATATTTTGATAAAACACTTTTTACATAATTTTGAGTTTCCTGATAAGGCGGAATTCCGCCATATTTTTTTACGGCATTAGGACCAGCATTATATGCTGCTAATGCTAAAGATTTATTATTATCAAATCTGTCCATTAAACCTTTTAAATATTTAGTCCCGCCTTGAATATTTTGCTCAGGATCATAAGCATTTGTAACTCCAAGACCTTGAGCAGTCCCCGGCATTAATTGCATTAATCCCATAGCACCGCATTTTGATGTTGCATTAGGATTAAATCCTGATTCTTGATTTATAACTGCTTTTACAAAATCTACATCCAAACCGGCTTGCTCTGAATATTTATGTATCAAATCATTTATTTCAGATCTGGAAGTCGATGACGGATTTTTTTGATGTTCAAGAGATGTATCCAATATTTTTTGAAAGTCCTCACTCGGTTTTTGTACTCCATACGACATTAACGACTGAAATTGACTTTCAATCGTCTGAATTCTATGCAAAGTTATATCCAGACTTGATAAATTCATTTTTACTTACCACTACTATGAAGAGCAATAAAAACCGCTCCTCCCCTTAAATACTATAAACTATATTTATTTAACGCACATCCGTCAAAAGATTTAACTTTAAACAAAAAATAGACCATGTGGGTAATTTATATAACTTCAATGAATTTGTGTACTTGGGGAATTAGTCTTGTATTAGAATATTTATTTAAACATTTGTCTAATACTGCGGTCATAAAATCTGAAGAAACACAAGGTTTTATTCCTTGCATCATTGGCTGCAAAATTAGACTTACACTATTTTTTTTACAAATATCGGTAATCTTTTGAATTTCGACATCTGTAATATTTTTATCAAAAACAACTTTCACAAACAAATCTTTACCCAAAGCAGCTTTTATAAACTTTTCATGTTCATCCCACATTGGAGTTAAACTTGCTGCCGATGGAAGTTTTATATCCATAGATATGTAAGAAACATAATCAATTACTTCTTTTAAGTTATCGTATAACGTTCCGTTCGTCTCAAGATAAAGTTTTAAATTTGACTTATCACCTAAAGCTTTTATAAAATCAGTATGCAAAAGAGGTTCTCCACCGGTTAAAGATAGCGAATGACAATCTGTGTTCTGATTTATTATGTTTAAAATCTCGTCTATTCTGTATTCTTTAGAATTAGCTGCATCAAAATCTGTATCACAGTATGAACAAGCCAAATTACAACCGCATAGACGGATAAATAATTGTTTGTACCCGACATAAGGGCCTTCACCTTGTATTGATGTAAAAATCTCTTTTATTCTTACCATATATTTGATTATGACATATATACATACATTTGCAAACTTAATTTGAAATTTAAAAAAGATATGTGGTATAATTTTGTGACGGGCGATGAAGGATTCCTTCATAATAAAAGTACATTTAAACCAAAAAGGAGTATATATGAGCGAAAATATTGAAATAAGAGAAATTAACGGTGTTGATGTTGTACGTTTTCAACCTCAAGGAGTTTGCAGTAAACTTTTTAGTTTAAAAGTTAAAGACAATAAAATACTAGAGATGGAAACTGTCGGAGGATGCAGCGGCAACCTAAAAGGTATAGGTTCACTTGTTACAGGCATGGATATTAACGAAGTAATTAAAAGATTACAGGGACTTCCTTGCGGAAGCAGATCTACAAGCTGCCCTGACCAATTATCAATATGTCTGAAATTATACTTAGAAGAAAAATCAAAAGTTACAGTCGGTTAAAATATTATAAACGGAGATTTTTATGCACAATATTACGTTAATAAAAGGTGACGGAATAGGACCTGAAATATCGGAATCTGTTCTGAAAATTATTGAAGCAGCAGGAGTTAATATTAATTGGGATATTCAAACTGCCGGAGCTGATGTTATTGAAACAGAAGGGGTTCCGCTTCCAAACAGAGTATTGGAATCCGTTAAAAAGAACAAAGTTGCATTAAAATCACCTGTTACAACACCAATTGGTAAAGGATTCCGTTCTGTTAATGTTCAACTTAGAAAAGAATTGGATTTATATGCCAATTTGCGTCCTTGTTATAATTTACCTAACGTAAAAACAAGATATGAAAACGTAGATATTGTTGTTGTAAGAGAAAATACAGAAGACCTCTATGCAGGTATAGAAAAACAAATTGACGAAAATACTGCAGAAAGTATAAAAAGAATCACAAGAAGCGCATCTGAAAGAATTGCAAGATTCGCATTTGATTATGCGGTGAAAAATAATCGTAAATTTATAACAGTAGTAACTAAAGCTAACATTTGTAAATTATCAGACGGTTTGTTTTTAGAAAGTGCAAGAAATGTCGCTGCTGAATATAATGTACCGCTAAAAGAAATATTGGTCGATAATTGTTGCATGCAGCTTGTTCAAAATCCGAATCAGTTTGACGTATTACTGCTCCCGAATTTATATGGTGACATCGTTTCTGATTTATGTGCCGGTTTAATAGGCGGTCTAGGAATAGCACAAGGAGCAAATATCGGTAAAGAGTATGCAGTGTTTGAACCGGTTCACGGTTCTGCACCTGATATCGCAGGTCAAGATAAAGCAAATCCTACAGCTATGCTAATGTCCGCAATAGAAATGCTTAATTTTATCGGAGAAAATGTTGCCGGTAAAAAAATCAGAACAGCTTTATTCAAAACTTTCAGCAACAATATAAAAACTGCTGATTTAGGCGGCAATTCTAAATGCAGCGAATTTACAAATTCGATTATAAAGAATATGGATTAATTTTTCATTTAACTCTTCGCCAAATTTCATTAAACAGATGTGTTATCAGCTGTTTCAGGTTTCATAGCATCCTTTATATCTTTTAGTGTTTTATACATGCTTCTGAAAAAATTCGTTATCGGATTTGTATTAACCGGCTCTTTATAATCTTTTGATAACGGTCCTGGTTTCATAAAATAACCTTCCGGAAATGTTTTTTTGACAATACTTCTGGATTTTCTTAGAACAATTGCATCACCGAAAGTACTTTTAAGCTTAAATAACACTGCTCTGGGATCGGAAGTGCATATATTTCTTGCCACGATAATCATCTCCTATTTTGTATTACATTAAGTACAAAACTCATCAAAATAAAATTTGCTAGCTCAGATTAAATATATTCTGCTTATTTTTCATTAAATACTCTAAATGTATTTTTAATAACTTCATATCCTTTTAGTAATGTCATATAATCTACTTTTTCAGAAGCTGAATGCATATTATAAACATCTGCAAGGCCTAAAAGAGTCGGCATAAAAGTTTCTCCCTTTGAATTTTTATGCTGACAGTATATATGTGTTTCTGCTGCTGCGTGGAACGAAGAAATTTCATTTTCTATACCTGCTCTTCTACACGCTTCTGTATGTACTTTTTCAATTCTGTCATCTTTTGCTCTTTCAAAAGGAAGTAAATGTACCTCGAATTTAATCTCCGCTTCTGCAAGACCTTCATATTTAGAATTAAACTTTTCAACAATTGATGACATCAAGTCCTTAAGTTCATTCTCCTTAGCTACACTTGCACTTCTTATGGAATAAGATGCCATACCTAAAACATTTATTATATTTGTAGAAGTTTTTTTCATAATCTCTGTTATATAGTCATTTGTCTTTATGCCTTTTTCTACAATTGAAGCTACCGAGTTTTGTACTCCTCCGGCTACAATTGCACCAAGATTACAGGAAGTAATAACACCTGTTTCATCTTTATAAAAAGCTCCTTGTGGAAATTCAGCAAGAAGTTCTGCCAGAAGTTTTGCTGCATTCAGTCTGGTTTCATCACCTATATCAATACCTGAATGACCGCCTTTTAAACCTTTTACCGTTATTTTTGCATTTGTATAACTTGCACCTGATATTTGCAGCTGCCCTAATTTATCTGCATCACATACTAATACGTATTTTGATAAAATCTTATCAAACTCTACATGTTCTATCCCGCTCATGCCAGATTCCTCATCACGAGTTAAAGTAATTTCCAAACCGCCATGGGAGAAGTTAATATTCTTTGATAAATCTTTTGCCAATTGTAATGCACAAGCAACGCCTACTTTATCATCAGCACCGAGAGTTCTTCCTTTTGCGTGAATAAATCCTTCTTCATCCAGATATATGTCGACAGGACTGTCATCACCCACTACATCCATGTGAGATGATAACATTACAGGTTCTTTTGACGGATCAGTTGCAGGAACATGAATATATATATTTCCGTAGTTATCTTTTTTCCCGTCAATACTGTTTTTTGCACAAAAATCCAGAATCCAATTAATAACTTTATCTTCTTTTAAAGAAGGTGACGGAATCGATACCAAATTACAAAAAATATCTAATACTTCATTCTCTTTTCTTAAACTTTCTAAACTAGCTTCCACGAAAAAACCTCCTATTTGTTGCATTTTCACTATTACCGTCAATTCTGACTCTTATGGCTCTCAAACATTTCGGACACCTCCCGTAATATTGAGTGCCCTGTTTATTTTTATATAACCGTCCGTATACACGGCAGCATTCAAACCATACACCTATAAATTTACGTTTCGGACTTTTTTCTTGATTATCTTCTTCCACGCCTTGCCCCTCTGCTTGGTATTTCAACCGCTACAGGTCTGAAAATACTTTGAGTTAGAGTTTCAACATAATTATCTTTTAAATGCGCATAATCAAATATTATTAAGCCATTTAACGAGAACTTTCTTGCAGCATGAATCTGTTTGATTAAATCCGCATTTGAACCGTTCATAAATGTCACAAACAAACCTGCATAAAGTTTAGTACTTGCCGATTTATTTCTAAGAACATTCCCCATCAAATTCATAGCGGTTTTATCATCACAAGTCAAAAAGAGCGGCGTAAAACCATCTACAAAATTATTCATTGACCAAGTTTTCCAATCTTGGAATTTGGTATCATAAGCCATTTGGATATTGGGGAATATTACCGCAGTTATTGTAATACCGTTCATTTTAGCAAGTCTGCCGATTCTTCTTACAAAATCCGTAACTTTTCCGGCTCTATATATACTCCATTGGTGCCATAAATAATCGTCAGGAGTTAATTCAATAGGGTCAACTTCATACATTCGTTTAAAATCTTCTCTGGCATATTTTGTATAACCCCAAGTTGACATATCGTAGTTAGAATAATTAGGAGCCAATGACTGTGGATAACGAATGTAATCCAAATTTATACCATCAGGACGATATCGCATTATTATTTCATCTATTAAATTATATAAAAATGCTTGAACTTCCGGATTTGCAGGATCAATAAAGTATCCGTTATGCTCGGAAACAGAATAAGGTATCGTTTCTGAATCAGCACTTCTTTTCTGATAATTTGCCCACTCCGGCTTTACCGCAAGAATATATCTCGGATTTGTTTCAGGAGGTTTGTTACCGACATAGAACGATTCAAACCAAACGTGAACTTTAATACCTCTTTTGTGTGCCTCATTAATCCAAATTTTTAAAGGGTCAAAACCTGCATACTCAGGATTTTGCCTTATAAATCCGTACTCAGCCATCGTTCGAGACGGAAATATTGTTTGACCATGATAATAAGTTTCAATGAAAATATTATTTATGCCCGCATTTGCAATTCTATCCAGAACAGATTGAATTTCTTCCGGACTATGGTATGTAGGTCTTATCCATACACCTTTTAATTCACCTTGTTTATAAGGAATAACTGTTGACATTGCAGCATCTGCATACTCTATTGCTTTTGACGCATATCTTTGAGAATCATTGCTGTTACGTTGAGCTCTTTCTATATAATCTTTTGCACGGTTTATATTTTGCTCAGTTCGTCTTTGACTGTACTGTCCGTCATTTTGAGAATAGTAATACATCATATTCTCAACTTCTTTTATTTTTTCTCTGGCACCGTATAAAAATGTATCTGAAGTTATATAAGAAGTAATCAGTCTCTTTTCAATGTCAATAGAGATTTTTGAACCGACCATTACATTTTCATTTATCCATTTTTTAGCTCTTCCATGTCCGCTTATTACAAGACCGTTTGCAGGTATTAAAGAATCTGCACCGCTAAGAGATGTAACCGTATCACCGGTTATGACAGCTTCAGTACCAAATTCATTTGTATTAGTTCGAAAACCAAAAGCAGGAGTATATATTACCAATTGATTTGCACCGCGAAGTCCCGGATAATTCGCACCTTTAGAATTAGTATTTGCTTGAGGATCCATCACATCAAAATAAAACGTAGATTGATTAAAAATAACCTCGTTTTCTTGCGGAATATACGGACTAAATACATCCTGCGCAAGAACTTGAACACAGAACATAAATAATACTGGCAATATAAGTAATTTACGGATTATTCTCTCCATCCCGCTACATCCTCATAAAAATATTATAAGACCATATATTTTTAAAAACAAGAATTTTTGCATATAATAGATACTATCAATAGTTTGAAGGGAATAAAATGAATTTAAAAACAGAAATTACAAAGATGCACTATGATAAAAATGCAAAAGGATTTCTTTTTTGTATACTTAAAATAATTTCAGTATTTTACGGAATCGGCAGCAGTACTAAAAATTTTCTCTATGACAAAGGAATTATAAAGCCAAGAAAAGTTAATGCATATGTAATATCTGTCGGTAATTTTACAACCGGCGGAGTCGGTAAAACTCCTGTTGTAGCAGAACTGGCTAAATACTTAATTCATGAAGGCAAAAAAACTGCAATAATTTCCAGAGGATACGGCGGACGATTAAATAACAAAATAGTTCATGTTATATCAGACGGAACAAATTTGTATTATAAAGCTGACATGGCAGGCGATGAACCGTACTGGTTATCTGTAAACATCGATGGATGTGCCGTATTAACTTGCTCTGGCAGATATAAAGCTGCTAAATATGCAATTGAAGAATTAGGCATTGACACAATAATTTTAGATGATGGATTTCAACATAGAAAGCTTCATAGAGATTTAGATATTGTTTTAGTTGATTCGGAAAAAATGTTCGGAAATGAGAATCTTCTTCCTGCAGGACCGCTCAGAGAAGGTATGGAAGGTTTTAACAGATTAAATAAACTTGTTATAGTAAGCAAAAATACAGAACACTCAAGAGCAGAAAAGTTAGCCAAAATAATATCAAAAAAACAAAACGTCGATACAATAGTTTGTAAAACTGAACCTGACTACATATATAACATAATATCCGGAGAACATTTACCAAAAGATACGGAAATAACTGCAATGTCAGCAATTGGACAACCTGAACAGTTTTATAAATTTTTAGAAAAAGATTACAAAATAAAAAATAAAATTACATTCGATGACCACCCTCAATATAGTTCGGATGATTTAACAAACATTGAAGGTATTATTGTAACAACAGAAAAAGATGCTGTTAAACTTTCGAAATTCAATAAACAAAATATCTATGCTCTAAAACTTAAAACTGTAATCCCTATAGAAAATTTATTGAATTAAATTTTCAACCAACGGAGTAATTTATTGCGTTATTCAGTTTACTCAAAAAAGTGGACAAATTTGAAAATATATTATAATATTGTTTATGCAGGGTAAAGGTAGAAAACCGCTACTTACCTCATCAGCTACAAT
>CADBTL010000114.1 GCA_902797575.1 uncultured bacterium | reverse complement strand
TGCTTACAATTTATATATCGGCTTTTTTTTTGAAAACTTTAATGTTTTTGAACCATTTTTTACAATTCGTTACATTAGGAGTAAAAATGCTTATACTGTAAGCTTTTATTGCTGTTTAGTTTTTAATTAAATACGAGAGAAAGTCAATCTGCATTCCCTCTTGTAATCTACCTCGCTTTGTACTAAAATTAACAATGTTAAAGGGAATTTTAAGGGGATAAATTATATGAAATTTGTTGCAAATAAAGATGATTTACTTAACGGTATACGAATTGTCGAAAGAGCTACTGTTGTAAAGGGATTACAGCCTGTTTTAGCCAACGTTTTGATAGAAACTGTCGGTGATAATCAAGTTAAATTGTCGGCAACTGATTTTGACTTATCCGTTACGACTCTTATAAATGCAACGATAGAAACGGAAGGTAAATTTACATTACCTGCTAAAAAGCTCGGAGAGATTATCTCAAGACTTAATGATGAACTTATTAACTTGGAATTAAACGGTTCAACCGTGACAATTACCTGTAAAAATTCTAAGTTTGATATTATTGGTATTTCTGCAAATGAATTTCCTCAAGTTGAAGAAAATATTGCTGAGAATGATTGCATAGAAATTGAAACAGAACCGTTTACAAAGGCAATAAGAGAAGTTGTATCAGCTGCTGCGGGATACGAGACAAATAACTTGCTCTCAGGTGTTGTATGCCAAGTCAGCAAAAACATTCTCGAGATGGCTGCTACTGACGGTAACAGACTTGCAAGGGTAAGAGAAGTTGTCAAGAATTCTTCTTCCGATGAGGAAAATCCGTTTGAGATGTTAATATCGTCTAAGGTTCTTGCCGAATTATCAAAAATAGCTGCTTTGGTTGAATCTGAAAACATAAAAATTTGTAAAGAACAAAAGAAAATAGTTATCAGCGTTGATAAAACAAAAATTATTACACGTCTTATGCAGGGACAATTCCCTAAATACAATCAGTTGATTCCTCAAACATTCCCAAAAGAAGCTGTACTCAATAAATCTGACTTAATCTCTGCGCTCGAAAGAGTTGCTGTTATGGTTAACGAAAAGAACAGTATTGTAAAATTTGAATTTGCCGATAATTCATTGAAGCTTTCCGGTGATTCACCTGATGCAGGTAATTCCGAAGATGAAATTGATGCAAAATATACTGCAGAACCGCTTGCAATAGCATTTAACTACAAATTCATATTAGAGTTCTTAAAAATCGTAGAAGCAGATGAAATCAAGATACAATTAAACTCTTCTCTTTCAGCTACAATATTTAAGCCTGAATCAGACGAGGATTATATATATCTTGTAATGCCGGTTCAATTACGCAGCTAGGGGTAAATGAAGGGGTAAAGGGGTAAATCATGAGCGATGACGAAGTTACGTTAGGCTACTCCGGTTATTGTAAAGGGGTAAATAAAGAATGACGAAGCTTCAATAGGCTACTCCGGTTGTTAAAAAGGGGTAAAGGGGTAAATATAAATGAGAGGAAAAGCATTCAAATTTGGCGATAATATATCTACAGACCATATTGCACCTGGGAGATTATTCCATTTAAGGTCTGATTTACAAGAATTTTCTAAACACGTTTTAGAGGACGCTGATGAGAATTTTGCAAAAAATATGTCAAAAGGTGATTTTGTTGTTGCCGGAAACAACTTTGGTTTAGGTTCTTCAAGAGAACATGCACCGCAAATTATTAAAATTGCAGGAGTTGGTGCTGTTATTGCGAAATCTTTTGCAAGGATATTCTACCGTAATGCGATAAATATAGGTTTATTAGCTATTGAATGCGATACAGACGGTATTGATGCAGGAGATGAATTGGATTTGGATATAAAAGAGGGTGTTCTTAAAAATATTACCAAAGGAACAATTACTGCTATAGAACCTTTGCCTGACGTTATGATAAGGCTTCTTGAGGATGGCGGACTAATTGAGCATATTAAAAAGAACGGCGATTTAGTATTAGGATAAAAATAAATCTATTACAAGTGAAATTGCTCAACAAGTATTTGTAATGGGTGAAAAAATAACTTCTGATTGTGAAAATATACAAAAACTCAAGACAAAAATTGTAGAATTATTATAGAATTTTATCTTAATAATTCCGATAATTGTCCAAATTGTTCAATTGACAATTTTTCTCCCCGTATATTTTCATCCCAATTTAATTCTTTAATTACTCTTGATACTTTTTCTTTATCAAAGCCGGAACTGACAAGACAGTTTTTCAAAGTTTTTCTTCTTTGAGAAAATGCTGCTTTAATTGTTTTTCTGAAATGGCTATAGTCTGTTAATTTAAGTAACGGACTTTTGCGTACTTTTAATGATACGAGTGCGGAATTAACTTTTGGCGCAGGATAAAAAGACTTTCTGCCGACAGTTCTAAGAATTTTACATTCTGCCCAAAATTGTGCAAGAATAGTAAGCAGACCATATTGTTTACCGGAACTTTTTTCTGTTGCCGCAATTCTGTTTGCAACTTCTTCTTGGACCATCAGAATAATATCTTCAATTTGTTCTCGATTTTTATTATTCAAATCATCAATCTCACCTAGCAAATGAGCGATAATAGGAGATGTTATATAGTACGGAATATTCGCAACTACTTTCATTTTTTCATTACATAATGCGGATAACTCGGTTTTTAGAATATCATTATGAATTATTTCAAGATTATTACATTCAAGCTTTTCAAGTTCTTTAATCGCTTCTTCATCAAGCTCAATTGCAATAACTTTTTTTGCGTATTTTACAAGCTGTTCTGTTACAAAACCGACTCCCGGTCCGATTTCTAATATAACATCGTCTTTCGTGATGTTTGCAAATTTAATAATATCACTTATAACTTCGCCGTTTATAAGAAAATTTTGTCCGAGTCGTTTCTTGGTTTTAAAGTATTTCGCTCTTTGAAGATAATCTAACATAGTCTATATAATAGTACAAACAGGTAAATGTTTAAATAGTTTTCTAATTGTATAGTTTAGATAGAGTTTATTGAGATTTTTCTATAGACTTAGAATTTATAAATCCCGATTGTAAAATGCGTGTGTTATAATTTAGGAAGGAGAATGTCGTGAATTATTGCGAATTAAAAACAAAAAGTCGTCTTGAGTACAACCAATTACTAGAAGAATTTATTTTGGGGTGTAAAAATACACAAAAAATTGGAATGGAGTATGAAAGAATTCCTGTGTATAAATCAAATGGCGAAGTTGTACCTTATCTTGGCGAATACGGTATGTGTGAACTCCTAAGAGAGATTGCAAAAGAAGATAATTGGGACTATATTTTGGATGATATAAATATTATCGGTTTAAAAAAGCTTCACGATACAATTACTCTTGAACCAGGGTGTCAATTTGAACTGTCTGTTGAGCCGCAGGACAGCGTGTTTGAATTGCAAAGTAAAATAGAAGGAATTAACGCTTCTATTATGCCTATACTAGATAAATTTGGTATTGAGCTTTTAAATACAGGTGTATCTCCTAAAACAACATACAGAAATATTGACCTTATTCCGAAACGCAGATATGCGATTATGGCGAATTACTTATGGGGAATCCTCTCTGATGTAATGATGAGGGAGACTGCAGGGATTCAGGTATGTATTGATTATAAATCAGAAGAGGATGCTATTAGAAAATTTAATCTTGCTAATCTTATGATGCCGTTTGTAACAGCAATGTATTCAAATTCTAAAATAAGAGGCGGGGTAGATACAGGATACAAGTCTTTCAGAGCGCTTGCTTGGCTTAATACAGATAATGAAAGATGCGGTTTTGCAACAACTTTTCAAAAAGACATGACGTTTAAAGATTATGTGAATAGATTGCTAGAGACTCCAATGATTTTTATTAACAGAGAGAATAAAACTTTAAGTTTAAACGGCAGACTGACTTTTAAACAATTTATGGAAAAAGGGTATGAAGGATTTGAAGCAAATATTGATGACTGGAAGCTTCATTCTAATTTATATTTTCCGGAAGTTCGACTTAGAAACTTTATAGAGATACGAAATCACGATTGTGTAGGCGGAGGTTTAGAATATTCTATACCGGCATTGTATAAAGGAATCATGTATAATACTGATTCTGTTGAAGAGGTTGAACAATTGCTTGATAAATATTATACAAGTGAATTAAATGCTCTTAGATACAATGTTGCCAGATTCGCCATTGATACAAAGCTCAGAGGACAAAAAATATCAGGCATTTGTAAAGAACTTGTGAATATATCTTATAATTCATTGAAGAAACAGAATCAAAATGAAGAAAAATTCTTGGAGCCGATTATGGAATTATTAAAGAAAAACAAGGTTCCTGCAGATTATGTATAATAGAGGGTGCAGAAGAATTTAAAAGCATACCGGATACAGAAAACACTTTGCAGGAATTGCAAAGTGTTTTTTATATTTTTTTAAATTACCGTTTTTATATATTCGATAATATCATTTGATTCATACATTTGAATATTCCTGTCTTTATCAACAAGAAACGGAACTTGTCTTTTTCCACCCATTTGTATAAGGGCATCTTCATTTGATTTTATGTTAATATCAACTTTGTTATATTTTATCCCTTTTTCGTCCATAAAAGACATAACCTTTTTGCAATAAGGACAAGTTTCCATTATATACAAATCTAACATATAAACCTCCTTTGTTTATTTACCTAATTAATATATCACGTATTACCTTAATTTAAATTACTCCGGTTTATAATCTTGTTAGTCTATGTTTTATGAAACATACGTTTTATTTGTTTATAAATCTGTTTAAGTATGCTGTATGGTGCAGTGAACGGCGAAAAAATAATTTGCATTATTACAAGACTTTTAACAACATCACCATCGCCGGACAAATCCTTTAGTTGTTCAAGCATTTCGTTGAATTCTTTGTCGGATTTAATTGTTAAAAGATAGTGCAGTCTGCAAAGGGAATATGTCAAACAAATTGCCAAATAACTTATAATAATTTTTATTTCTAACATGATTTAATGCCTATATTTTATGTATTAAAAATTCTATCTCCTGCATCACCCATTCCCGGTACTATATATCCACGCTCATTCAGGTGTGAATCAACAGCTGCGACAATAAGGTTTACATCATTGAATTCTTCAAAAACAGCTTTTATTCCAATCGGAGATGATATCATACATATACAACTTATATTCTTTTCAGGAATTCCTTTACTTACGTACAATCTAATAGCTTCTTTTAAAGAATTTCCTGTTGCAAGCATAGGATCAGTAATAAAAACGTAGTATTTATCAGGATTGTGAACCGGCATGGGAACTTTATTGTAATACCAAACAGGTTTAAGCGTTTTTTCATCACGGTACATTCCAATATGTCTGATTGTAGCCTGAGGTAAGATATCTACTGCTTCATCAGTGAATATAAGTCCTGCCCGCAAAATCGGAGATATTATTATTGTAATATCATCATTTATAGTTTGTGTTAAGCACTTTGCTACAGGAGTTTCTATTTCTACTTCTTTTTGAGGAAGATTTTTAGTTGCTTCGTAAAGTAATATTCTTGTAAGCTTTCTTGCTGCAAGTCTTACTCCCTGTGTATCTGTCTCTTTATTACGCATAACGCATAAACTTTGATTTACAATCGGATTGGATATTATTTTTAAATTATTGTTTTCGTTTTCCATTATTTAATTTCTCCCACAAATTATTCGCTCGTTCTTGTGATTTATCAATTTCTTCGTTCACGTATTTTAAGAATTTTTCAGTGTTTGTTATGCTTCCTTTTTGCTCAGGAAGTTCTATTTCGCTAATCTTGTTTCCAAATCTCGATGAGACAGCTATAATATTGCCTATTTTCTTAAACATTTCATTTAATAAACCTGCCGCATCACTAAGCCGCTTAGGAGGACTTACTTCCAATAATGGTACTGACGGATCAATATACGTTTTTTCATCAGGCAAATACAATTCAAGTGACTTAGAACCTGCCATTCCGCTAAATTCAACAGTTGCAACAGTTCCTTGCGGCAATGTTATGGTTTTATCCGTAATAATAAATCTAATGTAAACTTCATCATTTATAGGCTTTATTTTCGTTATATGACCTACTTCTATTCCCATTGTTCTGACAGGAGAGCCTACTATTAAACCGTCTACATCAGGCATGAAAATATCATACTGATTCTTTGATTTTTTTTTGAAAAGATTTATGCCGGTAAACAATATTACAATAACGAGCAATATAACAAGCCAAATTAATAACTCGCCGCGATGATTGATATAAAAAACCTCGTTATTTTTATCCGTCATATTAAATTCATTATACACCTAATTTGTAATTTTGAGGTAGCAAAAAATTTTTTGTTTGTTTTTTTTGTTTAATATGATAGTGAATCCCACATTAGCAAGAACAATAAACATAAATGCTTCCGATATATCAATCTCACGTTGTCATAAATATTTGAACAGTATGGGAAAAATTAATCGGAAAAGTGTTGAAATGCTACCTATAGAAGCAAAAGAATATTTAAGACAATGTACTCCGGATAGACTGTTAGAGCATGCAAGGATGAATTGTCAAGCTGCTGATGAAGTCAAAGTATACTTGGATAATTTATTTGGCAAGAATAATTATGTACTAATTGCATTAGGGCGCTCAATTTCTGCAATTGCTGAGCTTATGGGACATTTGGGTGTCGATACAAAAATAATACCAATGTCAGATTTGAAAAAATATGATATTAATCAAATTCCGCCTGAAAATATAAAAATGTATAAATCTTACCTTGAAGAAATAGGTTTAAGCAAAGAAATCTTAAAACAAAATCCGGATAAAAAATATGTTTTAATGGATTATTCTCACTACGGAAAAAGCCTTGAAAACGCAGAAAAGTTATTGAGAAAAGAGGAACTTTTAGGTGACAGAAATAATCTTCAAACTATGACCGTTAACTCCGCTTTAGACAATATTTTTTATAAGAACAAGTATGATATTATGTTTGGGTACTGCCAATTCAAAAATTATTCTTATGTAGGAAAACTGCCGATTAATGAGTTGGAATGTGTTCGACAACAAGCTTTTCCTGATACGGCAAAAGAATATCAGGGAAATATAACAAAAGGCTTAAGAAAGCTTTTTTGGTTTAATGTATATGATTCATTAATTAATGAAAATTATAAAAGTATGATGCCTATAAAAAATTATTACGCAATTTATAAGCATATTCAATCGTCGACAGCTATACGAAACAGAATTAAAAATCTGCAAAAAAGAGGTATTTAAATATAAAAAAACAAGGCTATTTGCTAAATTGCGACAAGCCTTGTTTTCGGATTGTAGCAATAATCTTAATTGTTATGCAATCTTAACTTACTACTTAAAAATTTATACGTATCGTACAAATAATTTGATTGTTTGGTCGATTCTAAATCAATTCTTTCAGCATCACTTTTTCCGTGGTATTCCGGATTATGCAGAATATTCTCAAAATCGAAATAGTAGTCTACGGATTTATCTCCCACTCTTATCTCGTAGTTAGAGTTTTTTCCAGAAGGTGAAACCTTTTTCTTGTTTTTAATAATGTCTAAGGTAAAAATCGTTCCGGCAGGATATTCATTTTTGATACGCTCATTTAATTTATGAACTGAATCGTATAAAAGCAAATAAGCCATATTTGTTTTGTTCCTAATTTGACTGCTGGCATGGGTGGCAGCATCTCTTGAAACAACAAAACTAGCTTTAAAATTGGCATTCTTTCCGTAAGAATCAGCTGAATTATAGCTGCTAACAGGTAAAACTCTCAAAATTTCTCCTCCTCTAAATAATAAAATCACACATAATAATCAACCATTATAATAATTGTATCATTTTTTTTAAATTAGTAAATAGAATATTTTGTATGTAATATATATACTCCTCGACTTTTTCCGCACACTCTTACTGGATGCATATTATAACAATATAAAAGTCGGATCTATTCAAGGAAGAGGCGGACACATTGCTGATGTAGATGCAGTTGCAAATTTTTTAGAGAGATTGGTAAAAAAATATAGAATGCCTAATTCCGAAGGCGGAAATATGATTACTCCAAACGAGCAGTATGATATGATGCAACAATGGCATCAATGGTTTGGTGACTTATTTTAGTACGTTTTGTGCGCTGTTAATTCACCAAATAAAATATGATATAAAAACAAGGTGCCGGAATTATACATCCCCGCACCTTGCGTTTCTTATTGTCTTAATGTCTTATTTTAATAATGCACCAACTGCTTTATAGACTTCCATTCTTTGAGCAGCGTCTTTTTCTGCTTGTGAATAAAGTTCTTCTGCTGCTTCTGGATTAGTCTTAAGAAGTGATTTATAACGACCTTCGCTTCTTATAAAGTCTTGGTATGCTCCCTTAGGATCTTTAGCATCCCAAGTAAACGGAGTTTCGCTTGCTGGATTATATCTGTAAAGCGGGAAGTAGCCTGCTTCAACTGCACGTTTTTGTTCTGTCTGAGTTTTAGACATATCAATACCGTGAGCTATACATGGAGCATAAGCGAAGATGATAGAAGGTCCATCATAAGCTTCAGCTTCTTGGAATGCTTTAAGAGTTTGAGCTCTATCTGCACCCAATGCAACAGAAGCTACATAAACGTAACCATAAGACATGCTCATCAAGCCCATGTTTTTCTTATAGGTTGGTTTACCACCTGTAGCAAACTTCGCAACAGCAGCTGTAGGTGTTGATTTAGAAGCTTGACCGCCTGTATTTGAGTAAACTTCAGTATCAAGAACAAGAATATTAACATTCTTGTTTTGAGCAAGAACGTGGTCAATACCGCCGTATCCGATATCGTTTGCCCAACCGTCGCCACCAATAATCCAGATTGATTTATCTGTGAAGTAGTCTTCAAGTTCTTTAATTTTCTTGATTGTATCGCAGCCGCATTCTTTAGCATACTTGTCAATAACAACCTTTGCTGCTTCTTGAGCTTTAACTGCTTCTTCTGTTTTTGAATTATCCCAGTGAGATAAACAAGCATTGAATGCTTCTTTTAAGTCAGCAGGAGCATCTTCTTTAGCAAGAACTTCTTCAACTTTTTCTCTTAATAATGCTCTGTTTGAATCTACTGCTAATCTCATACCAAATCCGAATTCAGCATTATCTTCAAATAGAGAGTTAGCCCAAGCAGGACCTCTTCCGTCCTTATTAGTTGTATAAGGAATAGTTGGGAAAGTGCCTGAGTAGATTGAAGAACATCCTGTTGCGTTAGCTACAATTGCATTTTCACCGAACAATTGAGAAACCAATTTAACATAAGGTGTTTCACCGCAGCCTGCACAAGCGCCTGAGAATTCAAATAACGGTTTTCTAAGCATTGCACCCTTGATTGTCTTAGTAGTGTTTTTACCCATTACGTTATCCGGTAATTCATCAAAGAATTTTTCATTTTCCATTTCGCAAGCTGCCGTTTCAGCTTCAATTGTTGACCATTGGAAAGCACGTTTTTCTTCAGGCATTTTCATTGTAGGACATTGGTC
>CADBTL010000113.1 GCA_902797575.1 uncultured bacterium | reverse complement strand
CTACTCCGCCTATTGTAAAAGGGGCAAAGGAAAGATGACGGAGTTTCATTAAGCTACTCCGCCTATTGTAAAAGGGGCAAAGGAAAGTTATTAAAAAAAAAGAATTTTTCGTAAATAATTGTTACAATTAGTGGAAATTATATCTTTTATTTAATAGAATGTTAAAGGAGAAAAGATAGAGGGGATTTTTGGGCATGGACAACAAATCTAGTAAAGTACTTTTACCAAATGATGTAAGAAGGTTACTGAATATAGATAATAAAGAGATAGTTGAGTTATGTAAAAAGACTTCTGTCAACCCTAAGAAAAATAAACTCGGTCAGATTTGTTTTTCTATTGACGAAGTTAAAAAATTGAGAAATGCAAAATCCTCATTGATAACAAGAAATGGAATTAAGAAAATGAAAGAAAATGAAACTTTACCCGTTGTTACAAAACCTAATTCACAGGCTGTAGTAAATGGCTTATTAGATACTTTAACAAGAATGGAAAGCAATATTACATCTTCAATGACCAAACTTATTGATGAAAAGCTTGAAGGTATGGATGATGTTGTGCTTGAGCTTGTACGTTGTAAAACTGAAAACGAAAATCTGAAAAATAAAGTTAACGAATTAAATAAAGAAAACTTTAAGCTAAAAAACATTTTAAGCAGTTTCAAGCCTTTATTTGCAGGATTTTATATTAAAAAAGAAGAAGAAAACAATATATTATTGTAAGTTTATAAAACGTTAAGCTATATGCGAAGCATATTATACTTACTCGGGAGGAAATAACATGGCTAAGGAAGAAGCAACAGCAACAATTGAAAAGCCAAGTGATGAAAGACAAAAGGCTCTAAAGCTGGCTATTGATAAGATAGAAAAAGATTTTGGTAAAGGTGCAATAATGAAGCTTGGCGACAAGCCATCAGTAAGCGTTGAAACAATACCAACAGGAGCATTAGCTTTAGACGTAGCACTTGGTGTTGGCGGTATTCCAAGAGGAAGAATTATAGAAGTCTATGGACCAGAATCATCAGGTAAGACAACTCTTGCACAGCATATAGTTGCAGAATGTCAAAAGAAAGGCGGAATTGCAGCATTCGTTGATGCAGAACATGCACTTGATCCTGAGTACGCAAGGAATTTAGGTGTTAATATTGATGAATTGCTAATATCCCAGCCTGATACAGGAGAACAAGCTTTAGATATTACGGAAGAACTTGTTCGCTCCGGTGCAGTTGATATTATAGTAGTTGACTCTGTTGCTGCTCTTGTTCCAAAAGCAGAGATTGAAGGTTCAATGGAAGATCAGCAAATGGGCTTACAAGCTCGTTTGATGTCAAAAGCTTTAAGAAAATTAACCGGTATAATTGGTAAAACAAATACTACTGTTATTTTTATAAACCAATTAAGACAAAAAATCGGTGTAATGTATGGAAATCCTGAAACTACTACAGGTGGCAATGCGTTAAAATACTATGCGTCTGTTCGTATGGAAATAAAAAGAGTAGAAGGCTTAAAAGGTGACGGTGAAGATGTAGGAAACCATGTTCGTGTAAGAGTATTAAAGAACAAAGTTGCTCCTCCGTTTAGAACTGCTGAATTTGATATTATCTTCGGTAAAGGTATTTGTAAAATAGGTAATATCCTAGATGTAGCTGTTGATTTGGATATTGTAAAAAAAGCAGGCTCTTGGTTTAGCTTTAATGATGAAAAACTTGGTCAAGGACGAGATAAAGCAAAAGAATTTTTGGCCGCAAATCCTGATGTTCTTGATACAGTCGAAAAACTTGTCAGAGAAAAGCTGGCTGAGAATAGTTAAAATTATTAAATAATACTTTATGAATAAAGCAACGAGACATAGAGATTATCATCTATGTCTCGTTCATTAAATTATAATATTCAAATCAGAATTAAATTCCTTCGTCAGATTCAGAACCTTCTTCTTCTGTGGATGCAGGTGCCTTGACTTCTACGCCCATTTGTTCAAGCGCAGCTTTTGCTTTTGGTGCAAGTGCAGTATCTGAGAAATTTTCCAAAATAGTTTGGTAACACTCAATTGCTTCTGACTTCATATCTCTTAATTTATAAACATTACCGGCTTTATAGTATAGCGGAGCTAAAGAAGGGTTTGATGCCATCAGCATCTGATTATCAAGTTTAATTTTTATACCAATTAATTCTTCATTATCTTGCGGTGACAATAAAGCTCTTCCATAGATTTTTTGAGTCAGTTTATCAATTGTTTCAGACATATTTGCAATATCTTCTTTTGATAACTTAGAAGACTTTTTTGCCGCAGATACGTCTATACTTATTGCTGCAATTAACAAAAAAGATACCAATATTGATAAAAATATTTTTTTCATATTAACTCTCCACAAAAATATTATACACTAAGATTTTTATAATAAAAAGTTGGATTTTTTGTTTAATTAAATGTATTATAATCATATGGAAAAACTTGTTTACCAAATGTTTATATTAGGAACGGGAGAATATCTTAACGAAGCTTTATCTAAAGGTTTAGGCGGAGTTATATTTTTTACTCGTGATATAAGTTCCAAAGAACAATTTAAAGAATTAATAAACGGTATAGTTAAAAACTCTCTAATTTACCCATTTTTATCAATAGATCAGGAAGGCGGTCGAGTTGAAAGAACTGAAAACATCCACCCAAGATATTTGTCACCAAGATATGCATTTCAAAAAGGAGAAGAGTTTTTAAAAAAACAGACAGAACAAATTGCAAAAGAACTCAAAGAATACGGAATAAATTTGAATTTTGCGCCTTGCGCGGATGTTAACACTAATCCTAATAATCCTATAATTGGTGAAAGAGCATTCTCTGATAAAACTGAAGATGTTATAAATGGAGTAAAACTTGTATCAAATGTGTACCGTAAAAATGGCATTATTCCATGCATAAAACATTATCCCGGACATGGAGATGCTGATAAAGACAGTCATTTGACTTTACCTAAAATTGATTTACCGTTAAGTAAGATGGAAGATGTTCATATTAAACCTTTTAAAATAGCAGTCGAAGATGATATAGAAATGGTAATGGCAGCTCATCTTCATTGTACTTGTTTTAATAAAAAGACCATGCCTGCTTCTTTAAGTAAAGAAGCAATTGATTATTTGAGAAAACACCTAAATTATAATGGTGTAATTGTATCGGATGATATGGTTATGAAAGGAGTTCAGGATTATGGGACTCTTGAAGCTGTTATTATGGGGATAAAAGCAGGACTTGATATGTTTATCTTTAGAGATGCTGATGAAAATGCTTTTAACGTTATTAATAATTTAATAAGTATTGTAGAAAAAGATGAAGATTTAAAGCAAAAAGTTTTTGAATCGAATAACCGAATTCGAAACTTAAAACAAAAATATACCCTTATAAAATAATAAAAGGATGACCGTTTAAAGTCATCCCTTTTAATGCTATATATAGCCCAATTAGCCTTCAACAGGTGCTGTAGCTTTTTCTGCATCAAAGCATTCTTTGCAAAGAACGTCTCTGCCTTGTGTAGGGTTAAAAGGAACTTGAGTTTGTTTTCCGCATTTTGCACAAACTGCATCAAACATTCTCTTTTTGCCTCTACGTTGTTGTTTTTTTGCCTTTCTGCAGTCAGGGCATCTTTTTGGCTTATTTGTTAAACCTTTTTCTGCATAAAATTCTTGCTCGCCT
>CADBTL010000112.1 GCA_902797575.1 uncultured bacterium | reverse complement strand
GCTGCTTGAAGTGCAGGAATAAAATCATCAACGAGAACTTTTGCCCCGAAGATTGATTGGAAACCGTCACGGAATGACGTATCCATAACCTTAATTTGTTTTGTCATTTTTGTATCTCCATTTTGTGTATAAAACTTTGTTAACTATTATTTTTATTAATGTACTGTCACTCCTGCGACACTATTTTTTGAATAAAGCCGCCACAATAGCCGCTGCGATTTCTGAATCATCACTTTTTGAAGCAGCTTTCTTAGCACCCGGAACAACTGCAACAGGTTCCGGAAATATTTGGTTTATTTTTTTGACCGCTGCTGACATTACATGCATTGACAAAATCATTATGCATAAAAATACAAGCACTGTTCCCATACCAACCAACATCATTGAAAGACCTTCTTTTAGTATTGGTACGAGACTAATAAGTAATTCGTTCATAAAATATCTCCTATTAAAAGTATATGTTCTTGATTATTTTTATCTATTATCTTCAAAGCACCGTTTGAGGTTACATCTGTAGCAATTCCCTCATAAGTTTTATCAAAGACTTTTACGGCTACTTCTTTATTGAGGAATTCTGCTCTTCTTATATAATCTTCTCTAATTAACAAAAAACCTTCCTCTATAAATCTATTATAATATAAACAAAACTTATCTGTTACCTTTTTCAAGAAACTTTGCTTATCTATAGAATGACCTACTTCAATATTTAATGATGTTGCAGGTTGGTTGATTTGTTGAAGAGTATCTTTATTTACATTTAAATTTACTCCAAAACCTAAAATAAGACCTTTCAACAAATATCCTTTTTCCTTATCATTTACTCCAACGGCTTCGGCTAAAATTCCTGATATTTTCTTACCATTTATTCTTATATCATTAGGCCACTTTATTTGCGGCAAAATATTATATTCCTCAAAAACTTGCGCTAGCACTACACATAATAATTGAGTCAGATTAGAATAAACATCTTTCATATGGTCAGATGGCTTTAATACAATGCTTGCATATATATTATCTTTTCCTGTATAATTCCATTTTCTATCCATACGACCACGCCCGTTTGTTTGCAAATACGTATAAACAACAGTCAGGTCATCTATTTTTTCTATATTATTTTTTGCATACCTGTTTGTAGAATCAATCTCTTCTAAGTATAAAAATTCCATAAATTAATTATATAATAAAAGAAGCATCAAAGTAGAACTTCAATGCTTCTTTCTGTCAATAAGACCGGATTAATACCTTGCTAAATATTTATCAATTTCCCATTGAGAAACGTATGTCCTGAATGCATCCCACTCAATTTCCTTAGCAGTTACAAATTCATCAACTATATGAGAACCTAGGGCAGTTTTTGCAATTAATGACTTTTGCATATAATCTAATGCATCTTTCAAGCTGCCTGGTAAAGATTCTATTCTCAGACGTTTACGTTCACGCTCCGAAAGTTTGTAAATATTTGATTCAACAGGTTTTGGCGGCTCAATTTTATTACGAACGCCATCTAGACAAGCAGCTAAGATTGTTGCAAAAGCTAAATACGGATTGCAGCTTGGATCCGGAGAACGAAGTTCTACACGAGTTGAGACTCCACGTTTAGCAGGAACTCTTAACAAAGCACTTCTGTTAGCAAGAGACCATGCCATGTATACAGGTGCTTCGTATCCCGGAACAAGTCGTTTATAACTGTTTACTGTCGGATTTAAAATAGCTGTAATACTTTTAATATGTTTTAACATACCGCCGATTGCATATTTAGCTGTATCTGAGAGTTGATATTCCGCTTTCGGATCATAAAAAGCATTTTTACCCTTCATATCTGATAATGATATATTACAGTGCATGCCTGAACCATTTATACCATATACCGGCTTTGGCATAAACGTTGCATGCAATCCATATTGAGCAGCAATTGCTTTAACTGCGATACGGAAAGTAACAACGTTATCTGCAGTTGTAAGAATATCAGAATACTTAAAATCAATTTCATGCTGACCGTCTGCTACTTCGTGATGAGAAGCTTCAATGTCAAAACCCATATCTTGAAGAGTACTTACTATATCAGAACGAACTTCTTCACCCAAATCATCTGGACCCATATCGTAGTATCCTGCTCTATCATGAGTTTTAGTCGTTATATGACCGTCCTCGTCCTTTTCAAATAAGAAAAATTCGGCTTCAGGACCAACATTCATTGAAAGCCCGAGTTTCTCAGCTTCTGCCATAAGGCGTTTCAAATTACATCTTGGGCATCCTTCAAAAGGAGTTCCGTCAGCATTATATATATCACATATTAAACGAGCTGAATTTCTGCCATCCTGTTCTTGCCATGGAAGAATTTGAAAAGTATTTTTATCAGGATAGAAAAACATATCAGAAGTTTCAATATTCCTAAAACCTTTGATAGAAGAACCATCCAGCATGATTTCATTATTTAAAACTCTATCTATATGCTCAGAAGGAACTGCTAAATTTTTAACTTGCCCGTTTATATCCACAAACTGCAGCTTGATAAATTGAATATCATACTGTTCTATCATGTTTTTTATATCTTCATCTGAATATTTTTTCCCGCTCAGCGGTTGGTGTTGAAAATCCATACTTCCCTCCTTATTTATTATGTTTAATAATATTAATTTTTACCCAATTGGTCAATACATTGTAAATTAAGAATTTATTAAGCCTTGCAAATTTACATATAGTAAAGAGCTCTGATTATATAATCTTCAAGCACTTTCTTTTCTGATTCTGATGAAGCGGGATCATTAATCATTATACAAAAAGCATAATTTTTACCGTTTTTTGTCTTTATTAAACCTGCTATAGTACTTATATCAGAAAGAGTACCGGTTTTTGCTTGTAAATTTCCCTTTAGTGGAATTAGCCTGTTTGATAAAGTACCTTCACCGGGAGTTGCCATATGAGTTAAAATGGCATTGTCTTTATTTTTTACCAAAAACTCAGAAATAAAATCTGCATCTGTCAGATTATTTTTAGAAACCCCGCTTGCATCAGTAATTCTGATTCTTGAAGAATCAAGTCCGATTCTTTTATAATAAGCTTGTATTAACTTAATTCCGTCAGTGTCAGTTCCTGTTTTTTGGTAAAACTTTGCAGCCGCAAGCTTATTCATGCTTTCTATAGCCATATTATTACTGTTTTTTAAAACATCATTTACAGCAGAATCTATTGGGTGAATAACTTCTTCTACTTTTTTGTCTTCAGCCACAATAACAGTATTTTTATATGGAGCTTTTAAATATATGCTTCTATCTTCTAAGACACTTGTTAATTTGAATTTAAAATACCTTTTCAAATTATTATTAGGAATATTTTTTGATACCGTTGAAGAAACTGTTCCATCTAATTTTAATGCATTTGAAGCGATAACATTATCACGAGAAATTTTGACATTGTTTGTATCGGAAGTAACAACATTGTTAATAAATACGAGAGGATACTTACTCGGGTTTATTATCAAAGCTTGTTGGTTAGGTTCTCTATGCATAACCGTTAATTTTATCAAATTTCTATCCAAATTATACGAACTAAATCTTGGCATAAGGGGGTTTAAATCATCATCCCATTGCCATCCTTCTCCCCAATCTTTTTGTTCTACTATAGAATCATCAATATAAATGTTTTTTACCTGTTCTTGATTAATACGATTAACAAGTTCCTTTAAATCGGATGTAGATAAATATGGATCAGCACCCAACTTTATTACATACGCAGAGTTGCCTCTTGAATACAATTCAGTTTTAAAATTATAATCATTGCCAAGAATTTCCACAATGGGCACAATTGTTAACAGTTTTTGAACAGACGCAGGATGGAATAATATTTTATCATTCAAAGAATAAACCTTTGCTCCTGTATCTGCATCTTTTACTGATATTGATATTGAATTTTGTGAAATCTTTGAATCGTTAATTACTGAATTTACACTTTGCTTGAAATTTTTAGCTTCACATGTGCAACTAAAAAATAGTAATAATAAAATCAACGAAAGTATTTTTTTCATATTTTTTTAACCTCGTATGAATCTTTAATATCATTTAATATAGTACATTTTGAGCGGAATTCATACATCTCAGGCAAATTAACCTCTGCGTATATACCACCCTCTATTTCTTCTATTTGGTCTAAAATTTTACCTTCATAATTAATAATCATTGAATGTCCTAAATTCTCTTTTCCATCAGGGAGCAAGCCTGTTTGAGTAAGTGCAACCATATAAGATTGATTTTCTACAGCTCTTGATGTTGTCATACTGTCCCAAGGAATTTTCTTTGTTTTACCCCAAGCTGCCATATTTACAAGAATATCTGCACCGGCTTTTCTATATGCTCTGTATAATTCGGGGAATCTTATGTCAAAGCATATTGTCAAACCTATTTTTACGCCTTCTATTTCAACCATAACCGGATTTTTACCGGCTGTTATATAACTACCTTCGTTATCCCCGTAATATGAAAACAAATGATTTTTATCATAAATTGCAACAACATTACCGGCTCTATTTATTACCGGACAAGAATTATAATATTTATTATCAAACTTTCTGATAAAACTTCCGCCTATTATATTTACATTATACTTTTTTGCAATGTCAGACAGCATCGCTACAGCTTTTGAATTTTCAGTATTTTCTGCAGAATCTAGAAAAGCCGGAGTATACCAACCGACAGTCCAAACTTCAGGTAAAAAAACAAAGTCTGCACCATCATATTTTTCTATATTTGCTATCAAAAGATTTTTGACCGTATCTATATTTAAGTCAAGCTCACCAATTATGGATTCCATTTGAATTGCGATGAGTCTGACCTTTTCTTTTTGAATTGCCCCCATAGATACACCTCTTTATATGCTTCAGGAATTCTTTTTTCTAAATCATCTAAACTTGCCTGAAGTTCTTTTCTTTTTTCTTCAACATCATCTTCTTCATTGACGTATATAGGTTTGCCATACAAATTAACCAAATTAGTTCTGAATAAAGGCATTCTTAACCCATCCCAAGAAGGGAATTTAAGCCAAGTAAAATTAGTTGAATACCAAGATACAGGAACAATAGGAACACCTGCCATTTTAGCAAGCTTTATAATGCCGTCTTTTGCAATTTCAGGAGGTCCTTTTGGACCATCTACCATCATTGCGCAATCTTCACCATTTTTTAGAATAGTTATCATCTGCATTGAAGCTTCTACCGCACCTTTTTTACCTTTAGAACCTCTAACTGTTTTAAAACCCATATGTTCTATTACATCCGCAATCATCTCACCATCTTTGGAGCGGCTTACTAATACATGTAATTTACCAATGTTAGGATGTCCATACACTGACATTTGATTTTTGTGCCACATTGCATATATGCAAGGTTTTACCTCCGGAAAATCCACTCGGATAATATGAGTAAAAAGTTCCTGCATATGAAATATTGCATATATAACTTTAGCTACTTTCTTTGCAGCTCCATCATTAAATAATCTAACCATAAATCAATTATATCATAAAATCTTTAATCAAATAATAAAAAACCTCAAATTTTCATTGAGGTTTATGAAAGGGGAAAATTTATATTGAAAGTTTTTATTTGCCGATTACAAATACCGTGTCAGTACTATCAGTGCCAAACCCTGATTCGTGTTGTTCTTTTATTGCTTGCTCTACATCTTTATGTTGTTGCAACCAACTATGATATTCTGTAGAACCTTTGTTTATTTCTTTCTTTTCTGTTCTGCCAAATAATTTTTTTGTATAAACTATAATCTTTTCGATTTCGCCTTTTTTGTTGACTACAAATTCATTACCGTTATTATCTTTAAACAAGAATTGTGACAAAGAAGAACCTTCTGTTTTACCGTTTTCAATAATTTCGTTCATTTGTTTTTCAATATCTTTATGTTGATGTAACCAAGCAAGTTGTTCATCTCTTGTCATGCCGGTATTGAGTTCACCTCTTACGATTAATTCTTGAGTACCTTTACTACGGTCTACTGTATATGTAATACCTCTTGATGAATCTTCTACAGTGAATCTTATTTCGTTTTTGTCAAGTTCTCCAATCTTATTGTATTCATTTCTATTGATTGCATCAATTTTTTGTTCTAATGATTCTTTAATTTTTTCATTTCTTGCTAAGAATTCATTTATATCCTTTTCTGATGTTAATTCAATTTTTTCTGCAGTATTTGTAATTATTTTCTTAATTTTTCCATCTTCAATTATGAATTTGGTATCACCTAAAAGAGCTGCTTTTTCTTTATTAACCAAGCATTGCAAAGCGAGATTACTATTTAAATATCTTTCTATTGAGCTAGGCGTTTGTAGGTCAATGCCTTCACCAATAAGACGAGTAATATTTCCATCTTTATCAATAGATATTGTTGTTTTATTATCAGCTAAAGTTATTTCTTTTATTCCATCAAACGATTCTCTTTCATTTAATGCATATCTTGTTAATCTTGTATTTTCTGCCAATTTACCGTCTTTACCTTTATATGTTGGTACATCAGTTCCTAATCGAATTGATATTTCGTCTCTATCCGTTATTTTTATTGTTTCACCTCTTGCAGCAAGAGATTCAAATTGACCATCTTTTACAATAATCTCAGAACCGTCTTTTGAAATCATTTTAAATGTTTTCATTGGTCTAGTTACGGTACTTTCTCCTCCGGTAAACATTTTTTTAATAGCTTCGCCTGCTTTACCGAGTTTGCCTTCTTTTATAGCCCAACCTGCACCTAAAACAGTAACTACAGCACCTGTTACAGTTAATGCAGTCCCAAGACCTGAACCACCTGAAGCTTGAGATGGAGCCGCTTGAGTAACAGGAATACCTCCTTCTACATTACTACCAATGGCTGGTGCTGAAACAGAACTTGCAGAATCTGCGTATTCTACTTGAGAATTGCCTCTAAATGTCGTATTTTGTGACATGAGATACTGATACAAATACGGATTGCTAAATAGAGTTGAATCTGCACCTACAGCTGGATATGTATAACTGTTTCCGCCCATAAAATACCTACCTTTCAAATAACCTTATTTTCCCTTACATATATAAAGTATTTTTTCTCTGAGAAATTGCCTTTTTTGAAAGGAGATATTTACAATTCTTAACAATTTGTATTAAATTTAAGTCATATCAGCATCGGATAATACTTTATTCTTATTATATTTATAGTGATAATACTCTATAAGTCCTACATGCATGCCTGTTAAAGCTGCAGTAAAACATGCAAGCGGTTTATGTGTGCGTTTTAGAGCTTTTTTGCTGGTAATTCCAGACATTACCGTTGCGCCTATACCTGTCAATGCTGCATAACCGGTCGTTTTTGGAGTAATATAAGCTTTTATATTTTCTGTTTTCATAAACCAAAATTAACATATGATTAACTTATTCGCAACACATTTTTCTATACAAAATATTTTTACAAATATTTGTTATATAATTGATTAAAGTAAACTATTTTCATTAATTTTTAATAAGGGACTGCATGATAACTGAACTTTTAAATTCTGTTTTACAAGGAAAAGAAGTGTTATTTGTCTATACGGCAAATTTATTTGTTTTAGCAATTCTTATCTTTTTATTTATCATGGCGAGAATTACCAGTAAAAAATGGCTTAAGTTAAATGATTATCTCGGAACAATTACCAGTACCATTAATTCTGTCCGATATGGAGATTTAACTAAAAAAATAGCAAAAGAGAACTTTCCTGCTGACTCAAAAGAACTTGTTGAAAGTTTAAACAGGATGATAGAAACTCTATACGACAGAGAAAAGATGATTAATGAGTATCAAAATGAGCTTCACCGCCAAAACAAATTATTAGAAGCAGTTCTCAACTCTTTGTCAGACGGACTGGTTATTATTGATGAACATTTTAAAATACTCCGTGCTACACCAAAAATCAGCGAATGGTTTCAAACAGGCGGGAATAACCTTATAGGTACGTTGATAACAAACTATATGGAACTTCCGCAAAGTGACAATATTGATAATTTAAAAGATACAGAAGTTATGATATTTGCTGATAAAGCGTCAAACTTTACAGCAGATTCCTTTGAAATAAAACTTGAAGATAGGAAAAAGCGATTTGTTATAGTGGTAAAAAATATAACTGATCAAAAAGAATTAGAAATTCTAAAGGAAGACTTTGTTGCAACGTTAACTCACGATTTAAAAGTGCCAATTATTGCAGAAACAAACATGCTCGAACTGTTTTTAAATGAAAGTTTTGGTAAAATATCGGAAAAACAAGAAGTTGCACTAAAAAATATGCAGGCTTCTAACAAAGAACTTTTAGACTTGGTACAAATTGTTCTTGAAACATACAAATCTGAAGGTCAAGCTATCAGATTGTATAAAGAAAATATCATGCTTAAAGGGTTTATTGAAGAAATTATATATGAAATGGTTCCCATAGCCAATAAGTCAAAAAATACACTCATTTTTAACTCAACAAGAGATATCAGAGTACTAGCTGACAGAATGCAATTGAAAAGAGTACTAAAAAATCTTATTCAAAATGCTATATCATATGGTGAACAAAATTCGCCGATAGAAATCACAATTGGTGAAATTCCTAAATACATTGTTATCAAAGTAAAAGACTATGGAAAGGGAATTTCTCCTGAAGATATGAAAAAAATATTTAACAAATACTATTCTGCAGCAAAAAAATTCAGGAAAATCGGAACCGGTTTGGGGTTATACCTATCATTTCAAATAGCTAAAGCTCATGACGGAGATTTAACAGTGGAAAGTAAAGAAGGTGAATACACAGAATTTTGTGTAAAATTACCTGCAAGCTCAAATGAAAGTTTATATTATGGTGAATAGTAAGATTTTATATGATACTAAATATTTACAATTAAAAAGCACCCCGTCTAAAAGCGGTTCTGAATGGGTATATGCTCATAGACCAAATGCAAAAGATGGTGTCGTAATCGTACCTATAATAGAAAATTCTAAGATTTTATTCATAGTTGAAGAAAGACCACCACTGATTGCAGAAAACATTGCGGTTCATTCGATTGCTGTACCTGCAGGTTTAGTTGGAGATGAAAGAGAAGGCGAATCAATAGAAGACGCAATACGAGCAGAGCTTCTTGAAGAAGCCGGACTTATGGCAGATAGAATTGAAATAAAAACAAGAAGGGCTGCGAGTTCTCCGGGTTGCGTTTCTGAAACATTTACAATTGCATATGCATATATTAATGAGTATAAAATTGCCGCTGAACCGATTAGCGATGGTGGAATTATTGTTGACAGAATTCTTGTGGATATTAAAAATATTCCACAATGGTTAAAAGAGCAGGAACAAAAAGGTGCGGCATTAGCATCTCAAACTTTAGCCGCTCTTTTCTATTTAAATATTTAATTATCTTTGTGCTTTTGAAATTTTTTCCATTTTTTGTACAAATCCGGACGTTTCAACTTTGTACGCTTAATTTTTTCTGATTGACGATATTCAGTTATTAATTTATGATTTCCGTTCAATAAAACTTCCGGTACTTCAAGATTTCTATATATTCTTGGTTTTGTATATTGAGGATATTCCAGCAATCCGTCTGAAAATGAATCATCTTCTGCTGATTCAATTTTTCCCAAAGTACCCTCAATCTTTCTTGATATTGAATCAATTAAACAAAGAGCCGGCAGTTCTCCACCAGTTAAAACAAAATCTCCAATAGAGATTTCTCTTGGTTTAATAATATCTCTAATACGTTCGTCAAATCCTTCATAATGACCACATAAAATAATAATTTGGTTATAAGAAGAAAGTTCATTTGCAACTGCATCAGAAAAAGGTTCTCCTTGCGGAGTCATCATTAAAGTTATGCTGTTTTCAAGTTTTGGAACGGCAATTTCGTAACAATCCACATAAGGTTGAGCCATTAAAACCATGCCGGCTCCACCGCCATATGGTGTATCATCAACTTTTTTATGTTTATCTAATGTGTATTCTCTGGGATTATGTGCAACAACATCTATAATACCCTCTTCTAATGCTCGTTTCATTATGCTGTAATTCATATGAGATAAAATCAATTCAGGAAATAAAGTTAAAACATCAAATCTCATGAAAGCAAACCCTCAATGTTATTAATCTGTATTTTTCTGTTTTTTATATCTACAGATAAAACAATAGCTTTAACAAAAGGAACCAGAGATATATTTTTCCCTGCTGTTTTTACCGAAAGCAAGTCACCGGCGCCGTTATTGGATACACCCACTACAGCGCCTACTTTAGTTTCTCCGTCGTAAACGTCTAACCCAACCAGTTCATCAATTAAAAATTCATCTTCATCAAGATTCTCTCGTACGGTAGACTCTTCTACAAATACAACCTTATTTTTATACTCTAAAATATCATTGAGAGTATCTATTCCTTCGAACTTTACTATCGCACATTTAGGAGTAATTTTGATGTGCAAAATATTAAGCGGAATATAATTATTTTCAAACTTTATATAAACAGTTTTTAATTTGGTAATAAAATCCTCACGGTTTTTAGAATAACCCATTTTTGCTTCACCACGTACACCGTGAAAGTTTAAAATTTTACCAACTGATACAAAGTTATTCTTCATCATCTTTTTTCTTGGGTTTTCTTCCGCGTTTAGGTTTTTCTGCCGGAACTTCTTCGTCTGATTTAGGCTCAGCCGGAAGTTCGACTGTAGCTACAGCAGATTCTTCTTGAGTTTTTTTTGCAGCTTCTTCCATCGCTTTACGCTCAGCCTTTTGAGGATGTTTAGCGACCATATAATCCGCAGGTTTATCTGTTCTTTCTTCGTTCCAACGGTCAAGTCCCATCTGTGCTCTAATTAACTTAATGCCGACATGAACTCTCCATTCATCCATCTTAAGCTGAGCGGCTATAATTTTGTGACATCCGATTGGAGGTAACGGCAATAATGGTTCATAAAGAGCTTTGATTGCCATCATTTGGTCAGGTGATATTGCTAATTTTCTTTTTGGGAATGGTAACTTCGGCAACATCATTTTTTGTCTTACTAAATTTATACCAAAAAATACTTTTTGCGGCTCAATACCGATTTTTGCTCCAATAACCTCATGCGCATCAGGATTTGGAAGCGGTAACATTGATTTATACAATAATTCTATTTGTTCTAATTGTTCTTTAGAAACAAGCAACGGTCTCGGCTGTTTATGAGGTCTTTTATTCGGTTGCGGACGTCTCTGTTGTGGTCTTCCGCCGCCAGAGGCATAATTATTTCTGAATCCGCCAGGTCGTCTGTTTTGATTATAACCGCCACCTTGCCTATTATCACGATTATATCCGCCTTGTCTATTATCTCGATTATACCCGCTCTGTCTGTTATCACGGTTATACCCATTATTGTATCCGCCATATCCTGAATTATCTCTTCGTTGATAATTATTATCACGTCTTTGATAACCATTATTATCACGCTCACGATAACTATTTCTATAACCGTCGTTTTGATTGCGATCATAATTTCTATTTTCTCTCGGTTCTGCAGAATATGAGCTATATGAGCTGTAATTCTGAACCGGTTTATCTTCTGACTGTTCACTACCCTTATCAGCATACAGACAATTCGGACATATCACTCTTTTGGGGTTCTTTGTTTCAAATTCTGCACCACATTTAATGCACTTGTTTACATACATAATAAAAGCCTCTTAACTAATAACATCAATAATTCTAATCATTCTAATAAAATCTTAATAAAAATTCCTATCAATTAAAATAATATATGAGATTCAATCAAAAAACAGGGTTGAAACACAACTCTTACATGTATTATATATTATGTTTTAAAATTTTGCAAGTATAAGAGTAATTTGAAATAAGTTTTATATCAAACTACTTGTTTTTATTTGTATTTAAATTATTTTTATTGCTCGATTTTACTTTATTATTCACACCATACTTTTCAGAAAGCTTTATTAATAATTGAGGAGTAAGCTTAGAAGCGTTTTTTTGACTATTTTTTGAATTTTTATTTTTTTGCAGTCCAATCTTTGATTGTTTTACAGTATTATCGTTAATCCTTTCCTTAGATTTTTTTGCTGCACGTTTATCGCAATCCTGCATTATTGCATATAAATTGTTTAAATCATATTCAGGTGTTAAGTTATAATCGCGCACTGTAATGAAAACATTTCCGTTTCTGTTGACTAATCTTTGAGTCTTATATTCTTGGATTTCATCTTTTCTGAGTTGCAAGTTAGCATCTTTTGAATATTGAAGAAATCTCTCCTTTGCCGGTTTATTTTCCTCTTCCAGCAATAAACGCCAAGGTTTCTTTAGTGCTTCATATTCTTCACCGATTTCTTTACCATCAAAAAATTTAAAACGCTTGTCATCTAGTTTTTTCCCTTTATTTTCTCGTGCACCCATATGCTGATGCTCAAACGGTCTTGTCCAACGAAGCGGATTATCAAATGGTTTTGATGCATCTTGAACAAGCTCCATAAGCAAATGTAACGCACAATAATTTCCTTTTGTATATTTTGGAAGCGGTCTGTTTATTAAAACAATTTTTTCAGGATCATCCTCTAAACCATTTATAACTTCTTCTTGTGCATCTTCTAATTTATCAAGAAATTCTTTTGAAACGTAATAGAACTCTTCCTTGTCTTTTTCATTTGAATGTTTTATTCCTTCCGGCAGTTGAACTTCTATCTCACGAAGTCTGACTAGCCCTGTTTTTATCAATGGAATATATCGACTCAAGACCAATTCTGATTCAGGTTGGCCGGTCTTATAATTCATTACTGTTTTAGCACCGTTTAAATCCGTCATACCTATTTGAGTATCTAATATTTCTTGTACCGAATTTAATTTTCTTGTGGCACTCTTTTCCATAATAGAAAGCTCTGATTTAGCCCTGTCAGACATACATAAAAGCAAATTATTCGGTTGAACCTCTGACACCAATAAATCGCCAAAAATACGCCCCATAAAATCATGAATTTGTTTTTGAGTTGCTTCAATCATCTGAGGAATCATCTTTGCAGTCTCAAGCGGTACTCCCCAAATTCTGTCACTTCCGGATAAGTCTTTTTTGGTCGGTTCTGTTTTAGCTTCTTCAATAAGTCTTGCATCTCTAATTAAACGTGCTTGCTTTCTCGCAATAGCAGCTCTTACTTCATGGGGTACTATTTTTTTTCCTCTGCCTAGAAATGATATTGTATCAGCTTTTAAGGGCTGAGACATTTTTATACCGGAATTTGCTCTGTTTGCAGAGTCGTTATTTCCGGTATTATATAATACATGGGTATTGAATTTTACACTTAAAATTTTTTGAATATTCATTTCTATTTTTCCTACACACTCTTATAAAACATGTAAACATGCTTTTTTGCTATTTTTGTAAACTTTTATTACGACTAATTATTATAAATCTATTTTTTATTTGACTCTATTCTCGAATCCGGTATATTCACAAATCTGTCTTGCCCACTCTCTTATGATTTCATCTTCCGGTAGTTTATATGATATAGGAGTACCGACGGTTACAGTAATATGCTTTTCAAAAAGTTTTTTTGCATATCCATCAAAGCCTTTAATACCAACCGGAACAATATCTGCTTCAAATTTTTTAGCAAACATAATGAAACCTTTATGAACATCTGATATTACAGGCTCATGTATTATTTTACCTTGTGGGAAAATACCTAATGACCAAGACGTATTAAAAATCGATTTTATAGTTTTAAAAGTTGCTATTTCAGGTTTTTCTCTGTTTACTGCAAATGCACCTAAAATATGAACGAGAAACCTCAAAACGCTATTTGTTTCCGGCTCGAATAATTCTTTTTTAGCCATATATGCGACGCATTTTTGAACAGCGAGTGATACTATCGGAGGATCTATATATGATACATGATTACCTGCAAATATTAATCTTGACGTTTTTGGAATATTTTCGCGCCCTATAATTTTTATATTATACATAAACTTTGTAACAGTCCAAACAACAAACGCCACAAAAGCTTTGTAAAATAATATTCTTAAGATACCATAATCTTTTTCTGTCCTTCTGTTGTAATTTTTTTCTTTGCTCATTCACATATCCTTGCTATTGTATATTTGGTACATACTTAAAACCAGTTAAATTTTGAATTGCTTCGCCCCACTTTGTAACCATTTCATCTAAATCATCAGTATATGGAATAACTTCACCTATTCTCACAACTATTTTTCCGGAAAAAGGAACTCGCTTAACCTCATCAGTTCCTGTTATTCCAACCGGAAGTATTCCACACTTGTTACTTTTTGCGATAGAGGCAAAACCTTTAGTTATATTCTTTATTTCACCATCTAATTGTCTTGTCCCTTGAGGAAAAATTCCAAGAACCCAATTTGTTTTTTTTATAGCTTTTACGGTTTTCATTGTAGAAACACTTACACGCTCTCTATCTACAGCAAATGCACCTAACCAATTTAGCCACCAACATAAAAACGGATTTTCGAAAAGCTCTTTTTTTGCCATGTACGCAACACCTCTATTCATTACCGCACATATTAAAGGTGGGTCTAAGGTTGATAAATGATTAGCAGCAACTAAATAATTACTATCTTCTGGTATATTTTCCCTGCCATGCACTTCTAGTCTGTATACAATCTTAAATCTTAACATATAAAATATATGTGTCACTATAAAAAGAAAAATTCTTCTCCAAATATTATAAAACTTTACATCTCTATACGAATGATTGTTACTATTTTTTGCTATTTCGGACATAAACAATACTCCTCACACCTTAGGATTTTACCACAAACAAAAGAATTAATCTTTTACATCCTTTTGTTCATTATTTTCAGAACTGTTACTGTTTTCATGACTATCCTGAGAAAAAGAATGTTTGCTCTCATCATCTTCTTCCTCATCCTCATCCTTTTCAATAATCTCTTTAATTGTTTTTTTATGCTTATTTGCATTCAAAACACCGGCTACATTTGACATAGCAAGCGAATTTAATGTGGCTCTTAATAAAGCACTTCTATCAACAAACTGCTGATTATATAGGGTTTCCTCCGACTCTTCTTCTTCGACCGGTGGTAAGTACATAGCCTCAGAGCCATATTTTTCTTGACTCATCTTCGCAGCAGTACCCGACGGATCACCGCTTTTAAAATTAAAAGCACCGCCAATTCCATAAAAACCTGCTGAACGATTATCTACCACTAGTTGACCTCATGCTGAGAATACTAACAATCCTTAAAATATCCTCATAGTGTAATATAACCTCTAAAAATAAAATTTGCCAAGTGTAATATATAAATTTTGTAAAAACACCTTGAAATATAATTATATCAAGAAAAATTCATCTTTACAGAACTTAATAATATTTATTGAGTTCATATCTATAAAACCTTACTGTATCACTATTGATATTAATACTTTCTGGTGATAAAATTCTCTCAAGGAGTAAAATTATGAAATTATTATCAATCAACAACAGTTATGCATTTCATGGACTTTGGGGTAAGACGAATGTCGAATTTATAGGGAATGACTACTCATATGCCATTAATCATACTTCAGACTATCATCCTTTTAAAGACGAAACTGCATCTGAAATTGATACTCAAACAGGAAGATTGCATAATCGACCTAGTATATATAATGAAGCAGAAGGAACTTATCTTTCTGGCAGAGATTTTGTAAATGTTAGAGAAAGATTGGCTTTTACAAGAGACGAATATAATAAATATAAACAAAAATTATTAAGTAAAGATTCTCAAACGAATGTTATTGAAAAAATAGAAAACGAATTGAAATTTTTAAAATTGAATTTTTATCTGAATGATTATGTACCGCAAAATTTCATTTCAAAGTTTAAATCTGTACTAAAAAAACTATTTTAGATTGAGCATAATATACGTTTTAAACTGTAAATCTTGCGAATATTCTTTGTTTATGTTAGGATCAAGTAAAATAGTAGAAGTATTATATTAATTGAGGAGTTACTAATGATTTCAGTAAACGATTTAAAAAATGGCCTGACTTTAGAATTAGATAACGGTCTTTGGACTGTCGTAGAATTCTTGCATGTAAAACCTGGTAAAGGTGCCGCTTTTGTAAGAACAAAGCTTAAAAACGTAGAATCCGGTAACGTTGTTGAAAAAACATTCAGAGCAGGCGAAAAAGTTGCAAAAGCAATGTTAGACCGCAGAGAAATGCAATATTTATATAAAGAAGGTGCTGACTACGTTATGATGGATAACGAAACATATGAACAAATTCAAGTAACGGAAGATCAGGTTGGCGATGGCAAAAAATATTTGAAAGAAAATATGATTGTACAAATTCTTAAACATGATTCAAGAATTATAGGTGTAGATATTCCTGCACACGTTGAATTAGAAGTTGTAGATACTCCACCGGCAGAAAAGGGAAATACTGCTCAGGGCGGTACTAAACCGGCAACGTTAGAAACAGGTGCTGTTGTAAACGTTCCATTCTTTGTTTCTAATGGTGACATAATAAGAGTCGATACAAGAAGCAATGAATACTTAGACCGTTGCTAAATCTTATAAGTTATATAATAATAAGTTAATAGGTTTGATACTTATTAACTTATTAGTTTTAAAGGAGAAAAAATGAAATTTGAACCCGAATATATTGAGAAATTAGCTAAAATTATATCCGACAACGGATTGACTGAGATTTCAATGGAAGATGGAGAACAAGCTATAACAATTAGAAAAGACTTACCGGAAGTTGTATTAGGAGCTACAGCAGCTCCTGCTGTGCCGTCTCCTGTTTCAACATCAGTTCCGAGTGTAGGAGAGAAAAAAGAAGAAAATGCCGAACCCGCAATTCAAGGTAAAGCTATTACTTCTCCAATGGTAGGAACGTTCTATTCTGCTTCATCTCCAGATGCAGCTCCGTTTGTAGAAATCGGTTCGGAAGTAGCTGTTGGTGATGTTGTTTGTATAATTGAAGCAATGAAGCTTATGAATGAAATTAAATCTGAACAAGCAGGAAAAGTTACAAAGATATGTGTAAAAAATGGTGATCCTGTTGAATTCGGACAAGTATTAATGTATGTAGAATAAGAAAGGGCATTAAGGCACTAGGGCACTAAGACACTAAGTTCATTTTTATGATTAGTTGTTATGTCTTAACGCTGGCAGCACATGGTATTTTATGTTTAAACGAGTATTAATAGCAAATAGGGGAGAAATTGCGGTTAGGGTAATACGAGCTTGTCGAGAATTAGGAATTCCGACTGTTGCGATTTATTCTCAGGCTGACGCAGAATCATTGCATGTTAGATTAGCAACTGATGCTTTTTGTATTGGACCGGCACAGAGTAATCAAAGTTATTTAAATATACCTACGATTATTTCTACTGCTTTGATGGCAGGATGTGATGCAATTCACCCGGGTTATGGATTTCTATCTGAAAGAGCGGAATTTGCAGAAATTTGTGAAATGTATAATATAAAATTTATTGGACCTACAGCTCAAGCAATGCGCAAAATGGGTGATAAAGCGACAGCACGTAAGACTATGATAGAAAATAACGTACCTGTTACTCCGGGTACCGGAATTGTCAAAACCCCTCAAGAAGTCATGGAATTTGCGCATAAAGTCGGATATCCTATTATACTTAAAGCAACTGCCGGTGGTGGCGGCAAAGGAATGAGAGTTGTAAGAGCCGATGAAGAATTAGAATCAAATTTTAACTTATGTCGTCAGGAAGCAGAAAATTTCTTTGGAAATCCGGATGTTTATGCAGAGAAGTTTTTGGAAAATCCAAGACATATAGAAGTTCAAATATTAGGTGACTCTTTTGGTAATGTTATACACCTTGGAGAGAGAGATTGCTCTATACAGAGACGTCATCAAAAATTACTGGAAGAAGCTCCTTCGCCTGCAATTGATGAAGACACGAGAAAAGAGATGGGAGCTGCTGCAGTTAGAGCTGCAAAAGCTATAAATTATGAAGGTGCGGGAACTTGTGAATTCTTGCTTGACCATGATGGTAAATGGTACTTTATGGAAATGAACACACGTGTTCAAGTAGAACATTGCGTGACAGAGATGATTTCTCAAATTGATATTGTTAGAGAACAAATTCTTGTGGCTTCTGGTGAAAAACTTGGATATACACAAGATGATGTAAAATTAAGAGGTCATGCTATTGAGTGCCGTATAAATGCAGAAGATCCTGAACATGATTTTATGCCATGTCCAGGTAAAATAGATGGTTATTTAGCACCCGGCGGTTTTGGAATCAGGGTTGATTCTCATGTATATCCAGGCTACTCAATACCACCATATTATGATTCTATGATTGGTAAATTAATATGTTGGGGAGAAAACAGAACTCAGGCTCGAAGGAGAATGTATCAAGCATTAAAAGAATATGTTGTTGCAGGTGTAAAAACAACAATTCCATTCCATCAAGAAATTATTGAAGATGAAGTCTTTAAAAGCGGAAAGTTTAATACAGGATTTATTGAAGATTTTTATAAAAGAATGGAAAAATAATTAAATCATATATAAAAAAACGAGTGTCTTAAATGACACTCGTTTTTTCTTACGTTAAATAATTTATAATTTATTAACTAAATCTGCATATTTATCTGCAAACTTGCTGCCTCTTGAAAGAATAGCTTGCTTTAAGATGGCTTGCAAATCAATTGCATTAAGTTCGTTATAATTATTTGGTAATCTTAATGACCAGTTTTGATCACCAGATGTACCTGGGGTATTATAAGTTTCGTTAATATTGAAAAAGTCCGTAAAAAATATTTGAACATTTTTTGCTTTAGATGCAAAAATTTCAACCAACTTAACAAATTTCAAAAATTCCTTATCTTGAGTTAATCTAACAATAATATCATCTTTATTTTCAGCTTCAGCGTATAAGTCTTCTACAAGATTCTTTGCATGTAAATAGCCTTCATGTGTATTTATCAAAGATTCAGCCCATTTTTCAATAGGATTATTATCATGAGTTCCAACCATGTTCCATACATTTTCTGTAATGTTTTTGCATCTGTATGGATGGTCTTCTTTTTCCGGAATTACAAACTGAGTCAATCTCATACCTTGAAGTTCATATTTTTTCATAACTGCATCGACAGGATTTGTTAGTGTTCCTAAATCTTCACAGACAATTGCATTTTTATCTAAGCCGCACTCTTTTGCAGCTGCAATAACAATTTTTTCTACTAATCTGCCATATAGTTTAATTTGTTCATCTGATAGTTTTTTTACTCTTTTTTCTTTATCAGCTTCCAAAGTCCAATCTAAATCTTCTTCTTTAGCAATTGCATATTGCTTTAATTCCGGATGTTCAGGTGATGAATATAATCTGCCTGCTCCATCTTCACACATAGGCTTTTTACTTGCTTTGTATACCCAAGGGTCAATTAGTCCTACAATGTGGTCAATTCTAACACCGCCTGGATTATCCTTAAACATTTTTTTATAAAGATTTTTCATCAAGATTCCACCTTCACCCAATGAACCATCTTTGTTAAACATTTTATCAGGGTCCATAACAGGAAATCCCCAAGCTTGACCGTCTTTTGAGAAGTAATCAGGAGGACATCCTAAAAACCAACCGTCAAGGAATAACGATTGATATGCCCATGCATCTCTATCAGAGAAAGCTACCTGACGATCAGCAATCATCTTAATACCTTTAGATAAAGCATATTTTTTAGTTTCTTCATTTTGTTTTTCCAATACAAATTGACAGAATTTATAAAATTCTATATCATCTTCATATTTTTTCTTAATTTCGTTAATTCTTTTTGCAAACGCTTTTTTTTCATCATTATTTTTTGGATTCAATAAACGTTTATCTGTCTCATTCTTCCAAATATACCAATAATCGTTATTATTTTCGATAGAAAGAGCTTCATACAAAGAGTCATTATCAAGCCAAGATTCGTTTTCTTTTTTAAAGTGCTCAAACTCTTTCTTTAGATGTGAACCAAATAGCCCGCCGTGTTCTTTGTGTTTAAAATTTTCCCAAGCTTCTTTTAATGCTTTAGTTTGTGCATTAAAAATATAAGAATAACAAGTTCTTCCTGTATTTTGTTTAGGATTTTCAGCCACAACTTTATTAAACGTTTCTTCAGATAAAATAGAATCCCATTTTTTATCTGTTAACTGTTTTAGATCAATAAATAAGGGATTCCCTGAGAAAATAGTTCCTGTGTAAGGCGAAGAATCAGAGCTTTTGGTTTTCCCTGCTGGACCTAACTGAAGTGCATTGAAAATTCCTGATACATAATCAATTAAAGAATGTCCCGCACCGGAATTATATGTACCGAAACCTGTATCTTCTCCATTTTTGGACGGGAAGCTGCTTCCATGAATAATTAGCGCCAAATTCTCCTTACCTAAAACTTTTAAAGCTTCGCTTATAAGTTTAGCGTCATTTTTTTGTGATGTTAAACAAACCATATTTCACTCCTTTTCTTCTTATAGTATTGAGTTTATCATCACAAAGAGGGTATTTCAATAAGATGTTAAGATAATGTTACCGCATAATTATTATAATAAAAATGCCCTCTGATATCAGAGGGCATTTTGCTTTTATTTAAATTACTAGTATACATATCTATCTACTATAACTTCGCAAGGAGTTATATTATGAGGGAAGCAGCCATATCCCCCAATATTTCTTATGTCATTGCCGTTATGTCTGGGGCTGTCATTACGCATAATTATATCTTTAACCAATATATCATTGTTAAAATATTGTTGGAATGTTTGTCCATTTAAAAATGCATATATCGTTTTAGCAATTGATTCATTAGGAGCACCTGCTGTCTGAGCTTCTATTTGTTGTTTTAACCAATCTCCATATGATAAGCCTTTTTCTTCCTGAATAAATTTGTTATCCTCCATTGCATTAATGTCATTTGGATCTACTTCTGTATAATGTATATCTGTAGTGCCTGAATTCTGATTATTACTATTATATCTTTTTCTTGTGTAATATCCCCAAGCTTCTGCTTTTGCACCTATAAGAGAGCGTGAAGTTGTAGAATACCGAAGAATATCTTCTCCGTTAACCCTATCATCATACATTATACGTGCAGTCAAATATCTTGGTTCTACTTCAGCAACACCTACAGGACAAATAAAACCGTTACTCATAGCTGCAAAAGCAAATATATCAGGATCTTTTGTTTTCCAACCGTTTGCATTAGTTCCGGGTCTGTATTCAAGTGAATTTGGAAGTTTTGTTCCGTTTAAATCCGCAAAAATCAGATAGAATGTTAAATCATCATTGCCTGCATTTGCAGGATACCTTTTTGTTATCCAAAATCTAACACCGTTAGTTGCTGTAAATTGCACAGGTTTATTAATAAATTCAGTTTTATCAGCTGTTATGTCGACAAGGTTATCTTTATGACATGTTGTTTCAATATTTTGAATCGGATTTATATATTGAATTAATGCTCTACAGAGCCTTTTAGCGCCTTCATCAGATGAACTATCCCGCGCAATAGGAACGGTTTCATTATCATCATTTACAACACTGTTTTCAAAAATAGCACGACGAAAGTAATCTTCAGGGATCCATATATTCATTGCGTTATATAATGCCGTAGAAAGCGCATAATATGTATTCGAATACAAGTATTTTATAGATTTGTCATTCACTTTAAATGATTGTACACCGGTACCGATTAATAATGCTACTATAGCTGTAACAACAAGCATTTCAGCAAGACTAAAACCATGTTTTTTCATATTCGTAAGAACCTTTCTTATTTATGTCCCTTAGCTGTAGGCTACATAGTTCCGG
>CADBTL010000111.1 GCA_902797575.1 uncultured bacterium | reverse complement strand
AGACGCACGTAGTCTGACTCGAAACCGTTCCCCAGAGATTCTATTCCTTCCCCAACAGGGGAAGAAAACCGTTATTTTTCTCGAGTGGAGAGGTAGGATTGTAACAAATTGTTACAAAATAAGCAATTTCTGAATAGAAAAATACTTTATAAATACATAAAGTAAAACACGAGAATGAGGATGCAATACGGTTCCTGAGCCGTAATAGGATTCGTATTGTAAATTTTTGTAACAATTTAACCGAAATCATTAAAGTTTTAAAAAAAAATGCCGATACTAATGATATGAAGGTTTAAAAATTGTTATAAATAATAGAAAGGAGAACAATTTATGGCACCAGTAAGTTTTAATGAAGCATTGCAACGTTTGCAGGCAAGGGGGGTGGAACCTACAACTGCTAATTTGGAGGCAGAATTAGGTAGAAAGTTAAGTCCGGAAGAACAGCAAACCCTTTCATCTATAGGGGGACAACCCGGAGCTCCAGAAGACGTAGCTCAATTTACAGGATACAAAAAAGTTAATGTAAACGGTATTGAAGGTGTTATTTCATTTTTTGATGTGAATACTAGCCAAGATGGTCCGTTAAAAATGTCAAAAGAAGCTAGAACAGCTTTAAATGAATTTGGCATAGAAGGTCTTGTAATGCAAGACGGTGATTTATATGCTCAACACAAAGACGGGAATCAATATCTTATAAGAAATACTCAAAATTTTGCTCCTGATTTTGCAGCGGTAGAAGCTGAAAAAGAACGTAAAGCAAATGAAGCGACAGCAAAATCAATGCTTAAACTAGCAGGTGGCGCAGCAACAGCTGCAGCGGCTCTTGCGACAGGGCCTGTTGGAATAGCTGGCGCTGCTATAGCTGCAGGCTTGACTAGCTGCGGTGAAGATACAGTAATTGACAATCACAAGGAGTACACTAATAATACTACTGCTGAACAGAAGGTAACTATAACCACACAGAACTATGATGCACAAATTGCATATTTGGCATCTCTTCTAGCCGAACTTGTTAGATTACAATCGCAGAGTAATGCAGATACTGCTGCTATAAGAGCTGAAATAGCCGCATTACGAAAACAAATAGCAGACTTACAATCAGCATTTGCAGCATTTGCAAAGGATAATAAAGACTTTATCGTAGCACAACTTCTAAGCAATGAACAAACACACCAAGAAAATCTGGCAATTATAGATGCAATTAAAAATAATAACCAATTGTTAGAATACATAATTGAACAATTAACAAATGCAAATGCCGACTTAGATAAATTAGTTAAATTAGCAAGAGGCAATAATATGCAGAATAGCGTCATTATCAAGTTGATGCTCGCTATGCAGGCTGAACTTAAGAAAAACACTTTCCAAAACAGTATAATTATTAAGTTAATATCTGAATTTGGCGCAGCAATCAATGATAAGCTTGCAACTATTATTGCAAATCAAGCTGAACAAACAGACTGGTTACAAAAACTTTATGAAGGAATGGTTGCTATTAACAACAACTTATATCAAGCAGATCAAAACAATGTAAAACTTTTGACAGCTATTCTGAACAAGATGGATCAACTTAAACAAAAAGATCCAAGTGTTAACATTGACTTGACTGCAGTGCTTGCTAAGTTGAATGAAATTCTTGCAGCAATCAAAGACCATGATGTTAATGTTAAAATCTGTGTTAGAGTTAACGTTGACGGAAAAGTCGAATTCTATAACCCTGATACAGGTGAAACAATACCGGTTAACGAAGGTGTTAACAATGACCTTGAATGGTTACTCGGATAATTCCGATAAAAGTATAAGACTTTTGGGTGGTGCGGCTTTTTTGAAAAAAGCCGCACCACTTTTTCCTCCGCGATAATGGTGATAGAGTTCTACCTCTACCTGATGGGAGAGGGTATAAATGCACAATTATAAATCAAACGAAAACCCTCTCTTAGAATATCAAGTTTTCAAATCTTATCAGATTTTCAAACTGATATTCTTTTCTCCCCCAAAGGGAGATTT
>CADBTL010000110.1 GCA_902797575.1 uncultured bacterium | reverse complement strand
TCGCCGTTCAACGCGAGTGAGTAAGACACCCCGACCATCGGCAAATAAAAACAGCTTCCTTTAGGGAGCTGTTTTTATTTTAATGTGACAAAGGTAGTACCGCTCAATGTCGGTTCGGTGCGAACGATATATAATTTAAAACGTTACGCTCATTTTTGTATTTTTCATAGAATCATCATTTGGAATTTTAAAACCAAAGATATTTCTATCGTCTTTGAAGCTTTTTACAAAAATAATTCCGCCATGTGCTTCTACAATCTTTTTAGATGCATATAATCCAAGACCTATACCATTATGAGATTTAGAGTATGAAATATACCTTGCAAATATTTTTTCTTGTTGATTTTGTGGTAAATACGGACTTTTATTTTCAAATCGAAAGCATGTATAATTGTCTTCATTATATACGTATATATTCAACTTTGTATTAGGATAAGCATATTTAATGCTGTTAGACAATAAATTCATGACCACTCGTCGTAATTGAACTTTATCGCCCCAAACGTTTTCCTTTTCTGCTTGATTATCTAATGAAATTTTAATTCCTTTGTCGTTAGCCAGATAAATCATTTCATCAGTGCATTCAACTGCTAAATCTGCAATTGATACTTCTTCTGTATTAAGTTGTATTGTTCCTTTTTCGTTTCTGTATGTTGCAAGTACTGAACCGAGCATTGCGTTCATATATTTGCATGAATCCAGCAGCATTTCCATAATTTCGCGCTGTTCCGGTTGAACTTTACCAAATTTTCCTTTTAAAATCAGTTCAATAGCTCTAATTTGTGCAATTGTTGGATTTTTTAAATCGTGACTTAAAGATGCGACAAAAGTTTCCCGTTGAGCTTGCAAGCTATCGTCTTCGCTTGGTTTATTGATTGAACTACTCGCTGAAGTGTTCATTCTCCCTTCTTTTCTCCTCTATTTTCACAAATATGCTACAATAAAGAAATTGCGCAATATATTCCCCAACCAGACTATTTTATATTTATGAGAATGTACATCGGATTGTATGTAAGTGTAGGACGATTTGCGCAAAGAACGTTATATTCTTTTTCAAAACTAACTAAGTCTTTTTTAGTCCAGTTCTCAGAAGATATTGCATTGACTCCTGTGTTTTTAATATGTTTTAACACATCTTTTGGAGTTTTAAAAGCTATTATTCGCACTTCTTCTTCAATAATTGGAGAATATTCTTTAAAAATTGTTTTTAATTCACTAAGTGAATAATATTTGAGAGTTTTACCTAAGACAAAATAAATTTCTCTAAAATTTTCTTTGCCAAAAGTTGAAAATACCAGTTTACCGTTTGTATTAAGTTTTAGTATCAGTTTTTCTACAAATTGAGGCAAATTTTCTAACCATTGCATAGAAGCGTTTGAAATAATCAAATCATATTTTTTATCATCAGATTTTATAAATTCTTCCACATCATCAGCTATAAATTCTATATTGCTGTTAATCTTATTAATGTATTTTTGACAATCCGGCACTATATCAATTGCAGTATATTTTTTATACCATAATTTATCATTTGCTAATTGAGTTAATAAGCCGGTTCCGCAACCAAGTTCAAGAATTGAGTCATATTTATTATCAGTTAAAAAACTAATTAACTTTTCTGCCATTTGTTTTTGGATTTTAGCATTTTCGTTGTATTTTTTGAGATTATTAGAAAATCTTTGTTTGATTAAATTTTTGTCCATATATTAATGTTATAGCTCAAAAATGTCATCTTTTAAAATGCAAAATTGATTATAAAGACGGTGTAATTTTTCATGTAGAATTTCTAAATTATGTTCTATGTCTTTGTGCGTAAGTTTATTGTCCTCTTGTTCGGCAGCTGTAAGCAGGACTTTTACATAACTAATGAGTTCTTCTAAATCATATTTATAATCCGCATATATATTTTCATCATCTTTCATGTGGCGTTTCCTTTAAATTCCTTTAAATATTTCCAAATATGTCAAAACGTATCTTATAATATAATAAATGGTATAATAAAAGATACTAATTTTCAACTTTTGAAGCATAAATATATACTTATAATATGTATATAGTTAATTTATATAATGTTCGTTGGAAACAAAAATATACTCAAGAGGAGATTATTAAGGCAACCGGTTTAAGTAAGAAAACAGTTAGTCAGTTATTTAGTGGAAAATATTATAATTATACATTGCAAACACTTGAAACAATTGCAAAATTTTTTAATTGCAAAATTCATGATATTTTAGTTGAAATAGCAGATAATGCATAAATTGCAATTATATTAGTTCGCTCCATTTGCTAAACTGATTAAATGGTGCATGCCCGCTTTTTATATTTGGTTCTTTATTCCAGAAAGCGACTTGATTTTTTGTCGGAATAATTTTATCTTCTGTTGAAATTATTATTCTGTTATATTCAAAGTTTTCATTAGCTTTATACTCTTTTAGTGCAAATAATTCAGATTTTTGATTTTTGAACTCTCTGTTAATAGTTGGAAAATTAGTTTTTTCGTTATACATTGATTTAATAAACCTATCTGCTCCTATTGGAGAAAAGCCTTTAAGCGTTAAATCATAGATTTTTCTTGGTATGCCAAATCTGTCGTCAATAGGTTTTAGTGTTCCGTTAATAGCGGTTTTATTAGTATATTCAATATCAAATAGTGTTGCTGTCATAACACCCATTGACCACGCTATTAAGTATTTTTGAGTGTAAATATTTAGGTTAGAAAAATTAAAATTAGTTTTAAGTGTGTTATAGTCATAAAACATTAAAACATCAAAATTTTCAGGCTCAAGATGGCTCACAATATTTTCATCCATTCCCCAGCCGTTAAAAAATATAATTATTTTTTCGTTATTTTTTCGATTTAACCATTTATATTCCATATTATTTGCTCCTAAATATCCAGAGGTCTTTTTGGAATAAAACTAAAAATGGTATCAATTCAAGACGACCTGCAAGCATGTCAATAATCAGTATTGATTTAGTAAAAGTTGATAAATCTGCAAAATGTCCCATAGGTCCTATAACTTGTCCTAACCCAGGACCAATGTTTCCAACAGCAGCAACAGAACCGACAACGGCAATAATTGTATCTTTTTCGATTATCGCTATTAAAAATGCGGATAAAATGATAAAAGCAAAATAAAAAGACACAAACATAAGCGTTTGATACAGTATTTCTTTCGGAACTGTATAATTACCGATTTTAATATTATATACTGCTTTTGGATGCAGAATTTTCATCATTTCGCTTTTCATAATCTTGAAAATTAAAAGCCACCTTGTAACTTTTAAACCGCCGCCGGCTGAACTTGCGCAGCTGCCAAATAACATTATTGCAAATAGCAAAATTTTACTTGTATAATCCCATTTAGCATAATCAGTGCTGCAAAATCCGGTCGAAGATACTAGGGATGATATATTAAAAAAGGCATGTGTTAAGCTGTCGGAAAATGTGTAATGCATATTAGCAAAAAGAGAGCCTGCAAGAAGTATAGCGATTATAAAAACAACACTAAAATATGTTTTAAATTCCTCATTCTTAAAAAGTAAAAATGGATTTAATTTTGTCCATGCTTGATGTTGCAAGTTAAAATTTGCCCCTGCAAAAAACATAAAGAAAGTAATAGTCCAAAGAATTTTATGTGAATATCCGATGATACTTGTTTGATTTGGAGAAAATCCTCCGCCTGACAGTGAAGAAAATGAATTACACATTGCAGAAAAACCATCCATACCAAAATAAACAAGCAGTATGAATTCAACTAATGTTAATCCTGCGTATATTTTCCAAAGGGCAGCAGCAGTACTTTTAATTCTGGGTGTAAACTTTTCTTCTGTCGGTCCTGGAGCTTCCGCAAAAAATAGCTGTCTTCCTGCTATTGCAAATTGTGGCAGGACTGCAATAAATAAGACGATAATACCCATGCCGCCAAGCCACTGTGTAAATGAGCGCCAAAACATCACAGCATGCGGATAGTTAAAGTGAGTTAATGCAGTTGCTCCTGTTGTTGTTATTCCGGAAAATGCTTCAAACAAAGCGTTGATAGGTGTTATTTTAAAAAATAGGTAAGGAATTGATGCAAACAATCCTGCAAAAATCCATGAAAAAGTTACAACAGTTAATCCTTCGGATTTTTTTATGTCATTAATAGTTTTAATTTGTTTTGCACCCGGAACAATTCTTTTAATTAAACCAGCCAGCATTAATAAAGTTATTGAGGCTATTAAAAAAGGATAAGTCGCAGAGTACTCTTTGAACCATAATGCAACTATTATTGGGAATATGAGTACTATGCTAAAATACTTCATAATTAAACTAAATGTATATGCTAAATATGTTAATCTCATGTTTACTATAAAACCCGAATTAATTTATTATTCTATTGTATCATAGAAATTTTGAACTGTTTTAAATAAAAAAACCGACTTATATTTAAGTCGGTTTTTTTGTTACTTTATTTTAGATTCCTATTTTCTTAAGAAATCAGGAATTTGAATGTCTGAGAAAGATGACATTGTCGGAGCCTTAGGCTGTTGAGCATTGCTGAATGCTCCAGAGAAAAATTCAGCCGCGCTTAAAGATCTGCTTTCAGTCTTTTCCATTGTAGGCATTTGAGATTTTAGTTCAAAACCCGTTGCAATAACAGTAATTTGAATTTCACCCTGTATATTATCATCTACAACAGCACCAATAATAACTCTTGCATCATCAAGAACAGCGTCATTAATGATATTTGTAGCATCTGTTACTTCATGAAGCGTCATATCAGGTCCGCCTGTGATATTAACAATAACACCGCTTGCACCGTTGATTGAAGTTTCAAGAAGTTGAGAATTAATAGCAATTTTAGCTGCTTCAATTGCTCTTCCTTCACCGGAACCACGACCAATACCCATTAATGCTGAACCTGATGCAGCCATTACAGACTTAACATCAGCAAAGTCAACGTTAATCAAACCGGGTATTGTGATTATATCAGAGATACCTTGAACACCTCTCATAAGAACTTCATCAACTACGATAAATGATTCTGTAAGTGATACTCTTCTGTCAACAACATCCAATAATTTATCGTTAGGTATTACAATAAGAGCATCTACAGATTCTCTCAGTTTTTCTAAACCTTGAAGTGCTTGATTTTGTCTTCTTTTTCCTTCAAAAGAGAACGGTTTTGTAACAACACCAATTGTTAAAATTCCTAAATCTTTAGCAATTTTAGCAACGATAGGAGCCGCACCAGTACCGGTTCCGCCGCCCATACCTGCTGTCACGAATACCATATCAGCACCTTCAATTGCTGATGTTATTTCTTGTTGAGCTTCTTCTGCGGCTTTCTCACCAACTTGAGGTTCTCCACCTGCACCTAGTCCGTTAGTTAATTTTGCGCCTAGCTGAATTCTGTTTTTGCAAGTAGAAGTGTTTAATATTTGCAAATCAGTATTCATTAACCAAAATTCAACACCGGTTAAACCGTTTTTAATCATTCTGTTAACAGCATTGCCGCCGCCACCGCCGACACCGATAACTTTAATCTTAGCCGGTCCGCCTGAAACAGGTGCTGTTGGCATATAATCTGATGATTGAATGCTTGCAGGTTGGTACGCGTCAGCTGAAGATTGCTGATATGAAGGTTGGTAAGCATTGCTGCTTGTACCATTTATGCTCGGTGCTGCATTTGTATCTTTTCTTCCAAAAATATCCGGTCCTAAATTGTCCACGTTTATTCCTCTTATTTCTTTTCTATACTATACCACTATAGTAACATACTATTTTAAAGAGAATCAAATGTAAAGTTTTTGTGAACTTATATTTAGTATTTGTTAATATAAATTTACATGCCTTATGGGTTAAAAATCTAATAAGTTTTGAATAATATAATATGTATAAAAATAAAGATTTATGCTGTATTTAAGGACTTGAAGCAGCAATGCAAATTATATTATTAATGCCTTTTTTCTTTAGTGCATTAATCATTTCTTCAAATGTAGAGCCTGTAGTACAAATATCGTCAAGTATTAAAACAGGCATATCAAGCAGCTTAGATTTATCTACTTCAAATGCTTGGAAGAGATTTTGCATTCTTTCTTTACGCGAAAGCTTATATTGCGGCTTTGTGTCTTTTATTCTTTTTATTAATTCAAAATTAGCGGTAAAACCGGATAGTTTGCAAAATTCTTCCGCAACTAGTTCCATATGATTATATTTGCGTTTTTTTATTCTGTTTTGATGTAATGGAACCGGTATTACCTGAAAATTTTTGTCAATTTGCAAGCTGTTAAAATATTCATACATAAATTTTGCCAGATAATATGCTAATTCTTTTTGTTTGTGATATTTAAGTCCTCTTATTAGTTTTTGTAAGTTTTTTTCATACATTCCGCAAGAATATATATTAATGCCATTAATTGTTCTGTTAACCGTGTAATCATTAAAATATAGTTCATCATAACAATCTTGGCACATTTTTACTGAATATTTCGATTTACCGCAAAAATAACATTTTTTACGGTAAATTAAGTCTAAAATTGAAGCTAAAATATTTTTCATTTTTTAATTATACCAATATTAAAAAATAAGTGAACAAATTTGTACACAAATCGGTTCACTTACTAAGAAAAAATTTAACTTTCGATTATTTATTCAGCGTTAGCTAAAGTATCCATTTCTTCGGCTGAACCATAAGCTGAATGGCAACCGCAATCGCAATAAATAACTTCACCGGTTGTACCGCTTGACAGGTCAGAAACTAAATACATACCAGCCTTACCTACATCTTCAAGAGCTACATTGCGTTTCATTGGTGAACGCATAACAGCTGCTTTAAGCATTTTTGAAAATCCTGAAATACCCATTGAAGCAAGTGTTTTAACGGGTCCTGATGATAAGCAGTTAACTCTGATTCCTTTAGGTCCTAAATCAACAGCTAAAAATCTCATAGCGGATTCTAATGCAGCTTTAGCGACACCCATTACATTATAGCTTGGAACAGAAAGTATAGAACCTAAGTATGTAAGCGCTAAGATGGAACTGCCTTCATTCATAATAGGTTCTGCGTATTTAGCAACTGTAACAAGTGAATATGCACTAACACCTAAAGCTGTATCCCAAGCTTCTTTTGTGGTATCAATAAATCTTCCCATCAAAGCTTCTTTTGGAGCAAAAGCAACTGCGTGAACAACAAAGTCAATTTTGCCATATACCTTTTCGACTTCTTTGAATACCGCTGCAACTTCTTCTTCCTTTGTTACATCACAGCTCATAATGACTTTAGCATCCATTGATTCTGCAATCGGTCTTACACGTTTTTCCATGGCTTCACCGGCATATGAAAAAGCAATTTCAGCTCCTGCATCATGTAATTGTTTAGCAATTCCGTATGCAATGCCGTGAGTGTTTGAAACACCAAATATTATACCTTTTTTACCTTTCATTAAGTCCATAAATAAAACTCCTCTTAAAATTATCTTCTTTCACCACATCATATTATCAAAAACAATTGGTTAAATAAAGTTGAGAAAAGAAATTGTTAAGTATTGTAAAACAAGATGAGGATGCGGAAAAAGTCGAGGGGTAAAGGGGTAAATGAGGGATGACGGAGCCTAGTCAAGCTACTCCGCCTATTGAAAAAGGGGGT
>CADBTL010000109.1 GCA_902797575.1 uncultured bacterium | reverse complement strand
GGATTGTCGGCAGAGAGTGACAGAATTGCGCAAGCAATTCGAAACTCGTTTCTCGCCGACAACCAAGCAAGTTCGAAAAATTGTTTTCTTATAGGCGGAGTAGCTTAACGTAGCTCTGTCATAATTCATTTACCCCTTTCGACTTTTTCCGCATCCTCTTTTAGATTAATATTTTTTTATAAAATCATACGTTTAAAGTATTTTTTTTGTTTTTATTGAAATTATGTATTGTTTAAGCCGATTAATATATTGACTTTATAGTAATTATTATTAATAAAATTAGAAAATACTGATATATAGGAGATTCCGATATGGGAATAGCAGCTTCACAAGCAAGATACTTAGCATTAACGGCAAGAAAAACAAATACTGAATGGGAAGGTCAGCAGATTAACCAAGCCAGATTAGCTTTGGCTAATCAAAGTGCAGATTTGTTTAATAATTTACTTGCTCTTGAGGTTCCACAGCCACCGGATAAAACAAATTATACAGAACTTAAGTACTCATACACAGATGGAGCTAATGAATCAGTATTAGACAAATGGGAACACATCGGAACTGAAAACCCTGATTATAATTATATTGTAAAACATTATCATATGGCAGATGTTTACACAGGAACTAAGAAAACCCTTCAAGATCCACAAGTACGTATGGGTAATATTTTAAAAGAGCTTGATTATGACCCGTCTACTACAACAATATCACAAAATGGAGCGGATATAACTGTAACATACAGAGAAGAAGGTCAAACAAAGGCTCAAAATTACGAGAAAATAACAAATTCAAAAATAGAAAAAGATTCTAAACTCAAAGAAGATTTAGCAAGCTTTGAAAAAGCAAAAAATATGGCAAAGTCTGACGGAACATTGTCAACCGATGCAGTGTATGGATATCAGGATGCAGATGGAACTTGGCATTTCTTTGTCGCAAATGATTACAGCAAGATAAATCAGTCTGATGTTGAAAGTAGCACTATTCTCAAAAACGCACTTACACAATATGAGATTGATAACGGCATTGCGACAAGAGATGCTGACGGCAATGTTGTTCTAAAGTATGACGGTGTATACGGATTCCAAGATGGTAACGGTAAATGGAATTTTATGTATGACACATCAAAAACAGAAGATAATGTAATAGTTGCTAATGATTATAAAGACTATACAACTGTCAGCAAACCTTCTTATGTAGGGAATTCTCAACTAACAGAGCTTGATCAGCTTACTACAGACGAAAGTTTAGATATAAATCAAGTTGCAGAACTTGCACAAATTTTAAGAGATTTTCCGGATGACAAAATTAAAGATTATATAAGCTTTGATGAAGACGGTAATCTAGTTTATAAAGGTTATGGCATATATACTTTTGATTTATTTGGAAGTACTTATTACACTACAGAAGCTGATCTGCAGCAAAGTGCAAAATCTGTTACAACGCAAAACGGCAATAAAATAGACAACCAATCAAAACTCAATTACTATTTTTCATCATATGTATCTAAAAAAATAGAAGAAACAAATAAGGCATTACTTGAAACCGACGGTTCAGGTCGTTTTAAATCAGTAAAATTTGATAATGATACAACTGTCTATAATCTTAACGTTGGTGAAGTAATGGATGAAAGTGCATATCAGGATGCATATCAAAAATATCTATATAAGAAAACACAATACGAAAAAACCATTGCAGACATCAATGCCAAAACATCAATAATTCACCAAGAAGACAGAACCTTAGAATTAAGGTTAAAACAGCTTGAAACTGAACAAACTGCACTTAAAACAGAAATGGAAGCTATACAAAAAGTCGTTAAAGAAAACGTTGAAAAGATTTTCAAAACATTTAATGACTAATGATTAATACTAAAAATAAAAAGCGTGGCTACTATATTTATTATTTGCCACGCTTTTAATATCTAAATTAAGCTTTTGTACATTTCTAAGTATTTTTTTGCACTTACATTCCAACTAAAGTCAGAATTCATAGCGGATTTGCGCATAGCATTTAAGGTGTATTTATCTTTGTATACATATAGTGCGCAATTGATGGCATCTTTCATTGCCCAACCGTCATATCCCCAAAATTTAAATCCGGTAGAGTTATCTAGCGGATACCCTGTAACAGTATCCTCGAGACCGCCTGTTGCTCTGACTATAGGCAACGAACCATAACGCATTGCTATTAACTGAGATAAACCGCAAGGTTCAAACTTAGAAGGCATTAAGAAAAAGTCACTTCCTGCGTATATTTGGTTTGCTAAATCGCCTCTATATCCTACATAAGCTCTAATATTGGGCGTATTGTTTGACAGCCATATAAATAAATTTTCATATGCACTATCACCTGTTCCTAAGAATATAAAATCTGCATCAAGATTACGTAAATCATTTTCGACCTGCCTTATTAAATCAATGCCTTTTTGGTCTACTAAACGAGATATTAGCGCAATCAGCGGTCTATCCGCATTGTATTGGAGTCCGAAATATTCTAATATTTTCTTTTTATTAGCTTCTTTATTTTCTAAAGAGTTGACGTCATAATTTTTTACTAAAGATTTGTCTGTTTTTGGATTAAAAACAGTATAATCAATACCGTTAACTATACCCAATAATTTATTAGTGTGACCTCGAAGCGTGTAATCCATACCTTCACCATATTCACCGGTCAATATTTCTCTTGCATAATTCGGTGAAACTGTCACAACTTTGTCGGAATAATTTATTGCGCCTTTCATCCAATTTACTCTGCCATAATGTTCGCAGCCCCACTCATTGAAGACAATATCTTTTCTCATATTTGCAAAATCCAAAATATCTTCAAACCAAACACCTTGGTATGCTAAGTTATGAATTTCAAAAACATTCTTAGTCTTAGACCAGAATTCATCAAACTTATAATTCGCCTTAATGTACAAAGGAATCATTGCCGTGTGCCAATCATTAGAGTGAATAATATCCGCTCTAAAATTCAAGTCTTTAGCGTATTCTAATGTAGCAAGTGAAAACGCAATATATCTTTCGTGTTCATAACGAGGATCCAGCCATCTTGGATATACTTCTTGAAAACAAGAAAAATACCAATCATTTTGCACAAAGAATACATTTATATTGGTTCCAGGAAGCTTTGCCATATGAAGTTTAAATTTTTGAGGCGAATAATCAAAAGTAATCCATTTTTCTGAGTTTTCAATCTCTTTCAATCCCCATTTGTTATAATCAATACAACCATGTAATGGAGTAAAGATTGCAATTTCAGCTTCCTTTTCCAGTGCTTTGGGCAAGCTTCCTACAACATCCGATAAACCGCCCGCTTTTGAAAAAGGTGCTACTTCACCTGCTGCAAACAAAATTTTCATAAAATGCTCCTTTATTTAAACGTTGTGTGATAGTGTAAATTAACTTTTTTATTCTTGATTTGTTTCTGCAATTTCTTCTGCCGGTTCTTTCACAATTTCTAGTTGTGTTATTCTGGCACCGTCAATTTCTTTAACTGTAAAAGTAAAACCTTTGTATGAAACAGAATCATTAACATCGGCAATTCTTCCCAATATTTTTACAACAAGTCCGCCAATTGTCTCAACATCATCATCTTCAAAAATATCAGAATTTAAGCCAAAATATTCCGCAAACTCATCCATTCTCATCATAGCATTTGCCTGATATGTACTTTCTGATACTTGTTGAATAACAACTTCTTCCTCTTCTTCGTCAAATTCGTCTTGAACTTCACCGATAATTTCTTCTAAAACATCTTCTAATGTAATTAAGCCTGAAGTTCCGCCATATTCATCAACAACAACGGCCATTTGTATGTGAAGTTTCTTAAACTCCTTCATTAAATTATCCAACGTCATTGTTTCCGGAACCAATATTATAGGACGAATTAAAGATGGAATTGAATATTCTTCTTTTGTCATTGCAATTGCGTATAAATCTTTTACGTGTATAAAACCGATAATTTTATCAATGTTTTCTTTTTCATAAACCGGATAACGTGTATATCCGTTTTCTAAAGCAAGTTTGTTGATTTCATCATATGTAATATCATCCGGAACACAAATCATGTCTGTTCTTGGAATCATAACTTGTTTAGCCATCAAGTCAGAAAATTTAAACATGTTATGCAGCATCTCTGCTTCTGTTTCATTTAAAACGCCTTCGTTATAGCTGGCATCAACCAACATATCTAATTCTTCAGTAGAATGCACTAAAGAAGTATCTTCAACATCTGCGTGGAATACTTTAAGTATATAATCTCCCGATACTTGTAATATCCATACAAACGGTTTCAATATTGTTATAAAAACATTCATCGGAGCCGCTATAATAAGTGCTAAATTCTCAGTATGTTTTAACGCAATACATTTAGGCAATTGTTCTCCCAGCAACACATGAAAATAAGTAACCAGAACAAATGATACCGGTATTGCAACAGCATGAACAGCAAATTTACCGAGCGGTATAACTTTTATAATCGGAGTAACCAATTGAACCATTGTAGCTTCAGCAACCCAACCTAAAGCTATACTGGCTATAGTTACACCTAACTGCGCAGCTGCAAGCATTCGATTTACGTTATTGACTAATTTAAGCGCAGTTTTAGCTCTCGTATCACCATCATTTGTTAACTGCTCAAGTCGTGTTTTTCTGACTTTTACTAGGGCAAATTCTGCTGCTACAAAAAAACCGTTAACAAATAGTAAAAAAACTATGATAAAAATGTTTGTGAATATACTCGGAACGTCCATTTATTTTCGAAATATCCTTCAAATTATAAATCATATTTTACAATACAAGTTATAATTTTGCAAATTTATTCTTTTATCCGCTCCGTAATATCTCATTCAATCTAATCGAAGTTAAAAAAAAATTTTTTCTACACATAATAATAATTTCTTCCTTTCTTCCTTTCTTCCTTTCTTTAGTTGTTGTTAATCGTTTGTTAATTGTTTGTTGATAGTTTGTTACTTGATTGTTAATTTGTGTGTCAAAATAATTTTGATAACAATTATATTTACTTATTATTACTGTATATTGCGCTGATTCTTCGTATGTTAATTTCTTTGTTAATTTTTGGGGTTTTAATAATGTTAAAGTGCTTTAAAATTAAATTGTTTTTATTTATACACTGATAGCTTATGTTTCAGCTCATAAAAAGATTTAAAATTCACATAAAAACTATTTAGAACAGTTGTAAGACGAGTTTGATTTAATTAACCAAGTTTTGATTTTAATATCTGTGCTGTTGAGATTAGTATGTCAATGCTTGTTGAAAACGGTGGCGCATATGTTAAATCAACATCAATAAGTTCTTCTACAGTTATACTTCTTAGTAAACCGACTGATATTGTGTTAACTCTTTTATCAGCATCTCCTGAGCCAATTGCCTGCGCTCCCAAGATTCGATGTGAACGCTTATCAGCAACCAATTTTAGTGTTACATTTTTTACATCAGGCATATATCCTGCTCTGTCACGTTTTGTTATTACTACGGAAACAGCATCGAATCCTAATTTTAGCGCTTCTTTTTCAGTCAAGCCTGTTCTTGAGATGTTTAAATCTCGATATCTTAAAACTGATGAGCCTAAAATTCCTTCAAAATCTTCAACTCCGCCTGAAACATTTATTGCGGTAACTCTACCTTCTTTATTGGCAGTAGAACCCAAAGGAACCCAAGACGGAGAATTTGATATCATATTTATTTTTTCGGCACAATCTCCGCAAGCATATATATCTTTTATGTTTGTCTCCATTCGGCTATTAACTTTTATAGCACCTGTTACGCCTAATGCAATTCCTGCATCAACCGCAATATCCACGACAGGTTTTACACCTGATGCAACTACAACCATATCCGTTTCAAAACCATATCCTTTTTTTGTTATCACATCCAGAACAGGTTCTTCACCTACTATTTCACTCACAACATCGCTATTAATAATTTTGAGCAAATTGTCGGAATTCTCCAGCATGTAATCCTGTACAAGCGTTGAAATATCTTCATCTAACATTGATAACACATACGGAGCCTTCTCTATTAAAGTCACCTTTTTCTTATTTTTAACAAAAGCTTCTACAAGTTCTACTGCGATATATCCGCCGCCTATAATTGTAATATGGTTTGCATTAAGCATACCCTCTTTTAAGGCTATTCCGTCATTTAAAGTTCTTAATGTATAAATTCTTTTTGATTTTATATTTGCAAAATCAGGTATGAACGGAGTTGCACCGGTTGCAATTACAAGCTTGTCGTAATCAACAAATTGCCAATCATCTGTATCAAGATTTTTTATCATAATCTTTTTATCGGCTGTAAGAATTTTGGTCACTTGTTTTTTTAAATGTATATGTACACCGTTTTTTTCAAATTCTTCAACAGAACGGATAATTAATTGATGCCAATCCTGAAAGTCTCCGCCTATATAGTAAGGCATACCGCAAGCAGAATAAGACACATAATCATCTTTTGTATAAATATGGACTTCCGAATCAGGAAGCATTCTCTTTGTTTTAGCTGCAACTTTTGCACCCGCTGCAACACCGCCGATTATAATAATTCTCATACAAAGATTATTGTTATCTGATTGTATTTTTGCAATTAGACAGGTTTCTAAAACTTTTTTAAATGCTTATTATTCAAACAAATCATGAATTCTTTTCAGAATATCTTTTTCTGAAAGTTCTTCCGTTATTTTATTTAAGTCCAAAGACATTTGATAATACTCAGCTGCTAAAGCATTATTGCCCAACGCTTGATATGCTCTTGCAAGATTAAAGTATGCAAGAGTATAATTAGGGTTTATTTCAATAGCATCTTTAAAATATTCAACAGAAGCTTTTGGATCTCCGATACCGTCTAAATATACCACACCTAAATTATTTTGTGCAATTTCAAAATCAGGGTTTAATTCAATTGACTTATGAAAAGCAACAATTGATTCTTCTAAATAATCTTTTTCCCAAAGTGCGAGACCGGCTTTTGCATAGCTTAAATAATTTTGAGAATCAACTGTAATAGCATCACAGTATGTTTTTATTGCTTTATCAATATCATTTTGTGCCATATACATATCACCCAATGATAATTGAATATCAACATTATTAGGATCAAGAACTATGCCTGCGTTAAATGTAGCTTCAGCAGCTTCATAATTTTCTTTAATTTCGAAATATACCGCACCTAAAGCATGGCATACAATGGCAGTCCATTCAGCATCAGGATTTAGCCTGATAGCTTCCTGATAATATTCAATTGCGTCATCATATAATTCAGCTTTAATGTAAGCATATGCAAGTGAGTTGTTATAGTATGGATTTTCAGGGCAAAGGGTTTGTGCCAGTTTAAATGCACTAACAGCATGTATTTTATCTGCTTTATTCAAATACAAATGACCAAGCTCATAATAAATTTTATCCAAATCAATACCAAATTCTAAAAGAGCATTATAATAATCAATTGTCTGATCAATATCATCAGGAAAATATGTTTGATTTATAGTTGCAAGTTTGATTAATATTTCTCTATTTGAAGGATTAACTTCATGTGCTTTTTTAAAAAATTCCAAACTCGCTTCAATATTGTTGCATTCAAGAGATAAGTCTCCCATTTTTTGATAAAATAAATTACCTTGCGAAGTCTTTTCTAAACCTTTAGAATATGCATCTAATGCTGACGGGAATAACTTCATTTTTTCAAATGTTTCACCAAGAGTCTTATATGAGAATACGGAAAAATCGTTCGCAAGGAATTTACAAAACATTTTAATAGATGGGCAGTCCCACATTATCATCATTGAACCTGATAATAGGTAATATAAAAATTTAACAGTATCTTTTAATGATGAATTATGGTTTTTAATTTTTGAAAATAAAACTTTAGACAAGAAAAGTCGTGGTCGTGCAGAATTTACACCTGAATTGCTTATAGCCGTTTTAAATTCTTTTTCAGCCTCATCAAAGTCACCATTTAAACAGTTAAAATAACCGGAGTAAATATGTGCATTTACATTCTTTGGCTCAAGAGTAAGTGCAGTTTTACATTGTTCTAATGCTCCGTCAACAGAGATTTGCCCCTTCATTAACAATAAGCTTGCCAATCTGTAATAAGATTCTGATATAGCAGGATTAGCTTTTATAGCATCTACGTAGCACTCTATTGCGTGTTCCAAATCAGATTCCTGCTGCTTAATTAAATAGCTTTCATGAGCATTTCTTGCCTCTTCCAGCAAATTTTCAGCGTTGACTTCATGAGCCATTGTCGGGGTAACTAATGTATCTGTCATATTCTCTCCAAACCAAAATGTGTTTATATTAATTTATACGACAGCCCTATCCAAATCTTTAATATGTATTTAATAAAATCATCTATATAGACTATATTAATAAAATAAAAAAACCGTACCACTACCTATCGAAATACAACAATAATGCTTTTGAGTATAAAATCTACTTTTTAAAATTATAATACCCGCAAGGATTACCTTAGTGCTGCTATGTTTCCATCCTGACACGGTTCGATATCTTACGCCATTATATTCTAAACTATCAACGACCTTACAGTCATACACATTTATGTCATACCCCTCACAGCAGGCTCTGCACCTTCAAGCAGCTGAAGTCGAGAGATTCGCCACAATCCCCGTGGAGTACGGTAATTTGATTCTAACATATAAATGTTTTTTTTCAATGATTAAAGGATTTTTGTTTTACGATTTGTTATTATCCGGAATTAAGCAATAAAAATACGTCCGAACTTATCGAACGTATTTTTTATTTATATGGTAAATTTTTATATTAGCTCTAAATTTGTCCTTTTACCACTTTACCCAGTTACAAATTTACCCCTTAGTATCTGTAGTGAGCAAATGCTTTGTTAGCTTCTGCCATTTTGTGGGTATCTTCACGTTTTTTGCAAGCTTGGCCGCTTCCGTTAGAAGCATCAATTAACTCGTTCGTTAATTTTTCAACGAATGATTTACCGCTTCTGTTTTTAGCTGCTGCAATAATCCAAGATGAAGCAAGAGCAAATCCTCTGTCAGCTTTAACGTCTATAGGTACTTGATAAGTAGAACCACCAATACGTCTTGCTTTTACTTCTAAAAGAGGTGTAGCATTAGTAACTGCTTTTTGGAAAATTTCCAAACCCTTTTCATTTGTTCTTTCCTCAATCTTAGTGATTGTAGCGTAGAAAATCTTCTCAGCTAAAGATTTTTTACCACGTCTCATAACACGGTTGATAAATTTTGATACATCTACGCTGTTATAAATAGGATCCGCTACAGGGATTCTTCTTTCCGGTTTAGATCTTCTGGACATTATTTCTTACCTCCCTTAGCTTTCTTTGCACCGTATTTAGAACGGCTTTGTGTTCTGTTTGCAACACCTGCAGTATCTAAAGTACCACGAACTATGTGATATCTTACACCAGGAAGGTCTTTAACCCTTCCGCCTCTTATAAGAACAACACTGTGTTCTTGGAGGTTGTGACCAATACCCGGAATATATGAAGTAACTTCAAATCCGTTAGTAAGTCTGACTCTGGCAACCTTTCTCAATGCTGAGTTAGGTTTTTTAGGGGTTGTTGTGTAAACCCTTGTACATACGCCGCGTCTTTGGGGACAATCCATAAGAGCCGGCGATTTGGTTTTGTCATGCAGCTTTTTACGTTCTTGACGAACCAGCTGATTCATAGTAGGCATAACTTTTTCTCCTTTTTTTGCCTTGTAATACTGTTGTTTTAAGTGAATAAAATAATAGTTTAGAAATGAATTAATTACTGAGCGGTTTTGCCGTATTATCAGATTATCATTTGACTACTTATATTTCTTTTTCATTTAAAACATTCGTGGGAGGAATAAATTCGTTTCACAGCCCTAATAACTATATATTATCTGTATATAATCCGGCTGGAGTCTTAATTTACCCGTTTACCACACCCCTTAGCCGTCAAATCCGGCAAGAAAATTTCGACTAGGGTAACTCAATGCTAAAATAAACAAATTCTTATGTCAAACAATTGTTTCAGTATTTTAAGATATTTTCAATGCGTCAGTGACGAATTCACTTATATCGGTAATTACGCTAGATGCACCTTTGCCATATGAATGCGCCGCCAACTTACGTTCAAAGTTGTATAAACCTGAGTGTGATGCGTCGCTTAAAAGAGATTTTGTATCAAAAAGCGAGTTAAAAAATGTTAGTACTTCCGGTGTTGTGTAATCTTCTTTCTTATTTAATAATTCATTCTGCGTATTTGTAATATTGTTTATTGACTGTTTACTGTCAATTATACTGCCTCCGTCATAGATACCTATATCTATTCCTGATGGAACAGAAAAATTATTTATCATGCCCGAATTACTTTCAAAACCGTTTTGTATTTGTTTTTGGAGCATATCATCAAATGTTGTATCATTTAAATCAATATTCGGATCAATTCCTTGCGGATTTGTACCAAACATTGACGGAGATATTTGACCTATAAAATTTGACACCGAACTCATAATTTTATATTACAATATTCATTGAGTGTATTAATCGTATAAAAAGTTGATTTATATGGCAAAAAAAATTTTTTTCACGTTTCCTTTTACGACGTAAGAGGAATATAAATATGCAAATTTTTAAAATTTCAAATGTTAGAATGAAGTATCTGAACAATCAAAAACAAAAAGATAAAAAATATAGCAGAACTATATTAGAGAAAGAGTTGACAAATACTTTATAGATTAAAATAGTTTTTTATAATGTTTTCTATTTTTTTAGATGAAGTTCCGTCACCATAAGGATTTTTAGCTTTCAATCTGGTTTCTGACTTAGAGTTTGATAATATTTTTTCGCTTTCTTCTGTTATTTTGTCATAATCTGCACCCACAAGTTTTGACACTCCTGCTTCAATGCCTTCTTTTCTTTCCGTCTCGTAGCGCATAACTAAAGTAGGACAAGCAAAAGATGGTGCTTCTTCTTGGATTCCGCCTGAATCTGTAAGTATCAGTTTTGCATGCTTCATTAAATAAACCAAATAAGGATAATCAAGAGGTGCTAACAATTTAATATTCGCAAAACTTTCAAGATGCTTAAACATTTTATCGTGCACATTCGGATTCGGATGAACCGGTATGACAAAAGTATGATCGTTATATTTTTCAGCTAAATATTTTATTGCATCTATAATTCTGTCAATTCTTTCACCATGATTTTCTCTTCTGTGAGCCGTTATAAGAACAAGTTTGTCATCTATGTTTATATCATTAGTATCAAAGAATTTGCGCGAATCTTCTATTACATTGTCTGACAAACAGAAGAGTGCATCTATAACAGTATTTCCTACTACATGTATTTTTTTACCATCAATCCCCTCTTTTAATAAAGCATTTTTATTTACCTCTGTCGGCGCAAAATGAATTTGTGCGACTCTTGTTGTCATCTGCCTCATAATTTCTTCCGGAAACGGTTCATAAATATCGTATGAACGCAATCCTGCTTCTACATGAAATACCGGCAGCTTGTGATAAAAACTTGTTAAAGCTCCGCATAAAACAGTCATTGTATCGCCTTGAACAACTGTTGCATCAATTTTATCAGAAGAATAAACCTCTTCTAATGCCGTTAAAATTCTTGCTTGAACAGATGATAAAGACTGGTTTTCTCTCATACTATTAAGATTAAAATCAGCATTTAATCCAAAATAACTTAAAGTTTGGTTTGATAATTCCTTTTGTTGTTCAGTATTAATAATCGTAACATTATATAATTCCGGATACTTTTTTAATTCAAGTATCACAGGTGCCAATTTAATAATCTCAGGACGAGTCCCAAATACAAAAGCAATATTTTTCATAAATTAATTATATAACAAATATTTTTACTGTTAAATTAATCATTTGTATCGGCTATTGCTGAACGATCAATCTCAATGCTGTTAACTACGTCTTCTACAACTTTGCAATGTATCATTTTCTTTTCGTTTTTATAAGCTTTTTTTAATTCTTTTTTGTCAAGCTTTGATATACGTTTTTCAGCCTGTCTTTCGAAGCGCGCATTTCTTTTATCTATTTTTTTTGAAAGTTTTTCAATTTTATTATTTTTTATACTTTTAATACGCACTTGTTCTCCATCCGCTAATTCTATTGGTTTCCCTTTTAAATAAAACCAACATATTGAATTCTCGTAAGCATTGTGAACACCTGCTTTAAACCAGTGGGGATGTTTTTTTCTTTGAATTGCGCCTTTAATAAAGAAATAGCCAATATCTACCCCGGGAGCAAAAAATGATGCTCCTTGTGCAAGAACAAGTTCTGTTCCGGTAAGGATTGCATCTTTTTTATCCATTGGTTCGTATTTTCTGACTACAACATACAAATCTTTGTCTGATAAATCAGTATATTTTTCAGATTCATGTTCTTGATAGTTTTTTAATTTGCATAGAATTAAACCGCCTTTGTGCCATCTTAATTCTCTTTGGGCTTTAAGTATCTCAAAATTTATATATGAATCTGCAGGAATTATGGTACCGTCAGGCAAAACTTGCTCACTTGGAATCTTAAAAGTAATTTCATCAGGTAAATCCTGATTTTTTATTGTAAATTCTGATACAGTATTGGCAACTATATTTATTTTATTTTTATTTTTAGCTAAAGCATGTGAACAACAAGTGTTGGCTGCAATAACTATTGCCAAAATTAAAATTTTTGCAACTAAGTTTTTCATCTATTTTACTACCTAAACTAATATTACAAATACCAAACTTAATATAACACATATTATTTGAAAAATACTAAAAAATCTTAATCGTTTATATGTTACAAGTTTTCCTATTATAAACGGAGATATCGCAAAAATAAGCATTATAAATTTATATAAATAAACTTCGTAAAATAATGCAATTATTAATGCACATAAAACATACAATAGCAATAAGCCTCCTATAACTGCCACAATAGGAGAAAGTTTGTTATCTGTTTTAAATTTTTCGTCAAATACAATTCGCAAACTTAATAATGTTACAAACATTATACCGGTAATACAAAATAATATTTTTACTCCCAAAGACAACATATTAAAAATCCTTACTATTCCAATTCAAATTATACACAAAAGAAAAACAGATTCAAACTTACTCTTTTTTTGTTTGAACCTGTTTTTAACTGTTTTTCAAAACTAACCTTCCAACATTTTTCTCACGAGTTCATTAACTGTTTTCGGATTAGCTCTTCCTTTTGTTTCTTTCATAACTTGACCTACAAAGAAACCTAAAAGATTTGTCTTACCGTTTTTATACGCTTCAATTTCTGCAGGATGAGCATTTACAATTTTTTCAACAACTGCTTTTATCGCACCTTCATCTGAAATTTGACTCAACCCTTTTTTCTCTACTATATCAGAAGCTTTTTCGCCTTTAGTAATCATTTCTTCAACAAGAATTTGTTTTCCGATATTATTAGATATGGTTCCCTTTTCAATTAAGCCAATTAATTCAGCAAGGTTTTCAGGTGTCAATTTGGTTTCGTTAATTTCTACCTTATTTTCTTTTAAATAAGCCGCAATTTCACCCATTATAAAGTTTACGGCAGTTTTTGGATTAGCTCCTAACTCTAAAACCCTGTCAAAGAATAAAGCAAGCTGCATTTGTTCAACTATAACGCTTGCATCATATTCGCTCAAACCAAGTCCCATATATCTTTGTCTTTTTGCTTCAGGAAGTTCCGGCATGGTTTTCCTGATATCTTCAACCCACTCTCTTGAGATTTCCAATGGCATTAAATCAGGTTCAGGGAAGTATCTGTAATCATGAGCATCCTCCTTACCTCTCATCGAACGGGTTTCCTTTAAATTATCATCCCAGAGACGAGTTTCCTGAACAACTTCACCGCCTTCTTCAACAATTTCAATTTGTCTGTCTATTTCATACTCAATAGCACGTTGAAGAGCAGAAAAGCTGTTTACGTTTTTAATTTCTGCACGTGTGCCGAATTTATCTGAACCTTTTGGCATAATTGAAATGTTTGCATCACATCTCATGGAGCCTTCTTCCAAGTTACCATCGCAAACACCAAGGTAACGAACAATATTACGAAGCTCTTCCATATAATTTCTTGCTTCTTCGCTTGAACGCATATCAGGCTCAGAAACAATCTCCAATAATGGTGTACCT
>CADBTL010000108.1 GCA_902797575.1 uncultured bacterium | reverse complement strand
GCGAAAACCGAAACGAACGTTAGCGTATGCGGAGTGAGTGACAGGTTTGAGCAGGAGGAATTTCAAGACAAAATTTTAATTTTTCCGCAAGCTCATTAGAGGTAAATTACTAAAAAAAATCCGCTTTACAAAGCGTCACACTTTATTGAACAAATTACAAGTTTAAGATATTCTAAATCATGTCACAGATCATATTGGGAATTATTAGTTATGTTAATGGAAAAGAGTATTATTGAGAATGGCTTCATTATTGATTTAAGTACTGTTCAAAATACTTCTCAATTAGTATTTGAATTAAGTACAATTATGGAGCACCCTGATGTAAAAGGGAAAAGTATTTGTTTGAAATTAGGTATTCTTGATCTCAAACAATCACAGTTATTAAGTATAAAAGCATTAATTGAGTCTATGGGGGCAAAGTTAGCTTTTATAGATTCAAAATCTGAACAGACACAAGTTTCTGCTCAAAGTTTGGGAATTGAAATGTCAGAAGTATCATCTGATGATATTCCAACGCTAACCAAAGAGGATATTTCTTCTACAATTCCGCAAATATCAGAAGAACCTGTAACTGTTAAAACAGAAAGTGAAGCTATTAAAAGAGAAGAAAAAACTATAGAAGTGAATGCAGACATGACTGCTACAGATAGTTCAATTACAACCGCAGAAGGGATTGAAGATATATATGATGAAATATCGACAGAAGAATTATCAGAAGTAATTCCGTCAGAAAATTTATCAGAACTAGGTTTTGGAGAATTAGCTGTTCATGAAGGACTTTTACCAACAGAAGAAACCAGTAAATATATTCTACTGGATACAGGAAATGTTCTACCGGAGGGTGTTGAAGAAAATTCTGAAAATACAGAAAAAATACCAACTCTATATCTTAATCAAACATTGCGTTCCGGACAAACAGTAAGCTATGAAGGTAATATTCTTATAATCGGTGATGCACATCCAGGCAGCGAAATAATTGCAGGAGGAGATATTACTGTTTGGGGTATTCTGGGTGGTATAGCTCATGCCGGATGCAACGGGAATATAACATCAAAAGTACGAGCACTAAAATTAAATGCAATTCAGTTACGAATTGCCGGATTATATGCGCGCAGAAATGATACTCTGAACGTACCTTACGTGCAAAAGTCAAATGAGTTTACTCCGGAAGAGGCTCTTATTGAAGATGGAAAGATTGTAATTTATAAAAAGTTAAGGAGAGATTAATGACTGGTCGTGTAATAGTAATAACATCAGGAAAAGGCGGTGTAGGAAAAACTACAACAAGTGCAAATATTGGTACTGCACTTGCTAAGTCAGGACATAAAGTTGTATTAATTGATACAGACTTAGGTCTTAGAAATTTAGACCTGTTACTTGGTCTTGAAAATAGAATTGTATATACAATTGTTGATGTAATAGAAGAAAGATGCAAGCTGAAACAAGCATTGGTTAAGGATAAAAAGAATCCTAACTTACAACTTTTAGCTGCAGCACAAACAAGAGATAAAACAGCTGTCAATGCAGAACAACTGAAAGAAATTTGTGACATTTTAAAAGAAGAAAACGATTTTGTTCTTGTTGATTGTCCGGCAGGTATAGAACAAGGTTTTCAAAATGCAGTTGCAGGAGCAAGTGAAGCAATTGTTGTAACAACACCTGAAATGTCTGCAATTCGTGATGCAGATAGAATTATAGGACTGTTGGCAACAAAAGAAGAAATTACAAGTGTTAAACTTCTTTTGAATAGAGTTCGTCCGAATCTTATTAAATCCAATGAAATGATGAGTGTTGATGACGTTGTAGGAATTCTGGAGATTCCGTTAATAGGTATTATTCCGGAAGACACAGGTATTATTACTTCTACCAACAAAGGTGAACCGATTGTTAATGATGAAAATGCATTAGCAGGAAAAGCTTATAGAAATGTTGCAGAAAGAATTCTAGGAGAAGAAGTTCCTTTCTTAGATTTAGATGAACCGAAAGGATTTATGGCAAAATTGAAAAAAGCTATTTCTAAATTGAAAGTGAAGGTGTAGAATGAGCCTATTTACAGATTTATATAATACGTTGGCAAAGTTCTTTCGTTCGCAAGAAGAAATTGATGATGCTTCAAAATCAGTTGCAACAAACAGGTTGAAATTGGTTTTAATGCAAGATAGAACAAATTTAACACCTCGTATTCTTGAACAAATGAGAGGCGAATTAATTGATCTTCTTTCTCGCTATGTTGAATTAGATAAGGAACTTCTTGATTTAAACTTCGAACAAGAAGGTGATCAAGTCGCATTGATGCTTTCTATTCCGGTTATTAGAGCAAAAGATGAAGAGGAAATTGATGCAGCAATAAAAGAACGAGATGAAAAGCTCAAGGCTTTGGCTTCAGTTACTGAAGAAAGTATAGATAGTGAATCAGAGAATGCTTCAAACGAAGATTCATCTAATACGGATTTAAGCGATGAAAATAACTCTGACTCTGTAGAAAGAACAGAAGACGAAAGAATTGAAGCCGATAAAGCAGATGCAATCGTTCAAGAATTAACAGATGTTCCTAAAATAATTAAAAAGAAAGAGAAAAAGGAAATAT
>CADBTL010000107.1 GCA_902797575.1 uncultured bacterium | reverse complement strand
GTCTTCTGCAATGTTGTAGTTGCCTGAGCCGTAAGTTTCTTCATATTAGATACCGATTCTCTTATCTCAGCTACCATCTTGTCATCCATCAAATCAGTTACCATTTTACTCATTTCTGTTAAAGACTCTGCAGCTTTGTATTGCAAATCCATAAAATCTGCTATTCTCATTGGCTCAACAATAGTATATGGCGAAGTTTGCTGCGGATATGGTAAAACCGTTTCATCTAACGGTTCTATTCTAAGCTTTTTAACACCATTCACTGTTACAATTTTACCTTTCATAAAATGCGGTAATCTTAACCCTGGCAAATTGACAACATAATCTACTTTATAAGCATTCTGAGTTTTGACTGTATCAGCAAGTGCGACCGGTACTAATTTAGAAGTCATTATTTGAGATTTTTTGACTTTTCCTACATCATAAAATTTGTCATCCAAATTTATCTCTACATCAGCCCCATTCACCACGAATTCTTTATTTGTAACCGGTATATAAACAGACTGTAATTTAGGAGGAGTAATTTCTAAAAATTGTTCACCAATTAATCCCGATTGTTGAATTGATAACGTAGATGCCTTTGGAATCGTTATTCCCGGTTCTGTTATTACAAATTTCATTTTTACATAGCTTGATTCACCATTAACAACAGGCTTGATCTCTTCAACTTGTCCTACTCTTAATCCCATCATTTGAACACCCGAACCGGGTCTCATACCGTTTACATCCTTAAATTGAACCTCAATTCTTTCTGCGGATGAAAACGAACGCCCCTTAACCCACAATATAGTAAAAAGAAGTATTGTTAATGATATTATAGTAAGTATTCCAACTTTAAAAGCAGGTGAGATTTTCATTTTATAAGTTCCTCATTAATTCATTTTCATAGGTCCGTCTATTGTAGCTTCTACAAATTGCCTTGTATAAGGAGTGTTTTCTCTGCATAATTCTTCAGGTGAACCTTCAAACACTGCATGACCATTATACAACATTAATACAGAATCTGCTGTCCTTCGAATAGTTGACATTTGATGAGTTACAACTATAGAGGCAGCATTTGTTTCATTTTTTAACCGCACTATATAATCTTCTATCAAAGTTGAAGAAATTGGGTCTAAACCCGCAGTTGGCTCATCATAAAGAATAATTTTGGGTTCTGTAACTATTGCACGTGCAAAGCTTACTCTTTTTTGCATACCTCCGGACAATTCAGAAGGAAATTTCTCTTCAATTCCGGATAAGCCAACCAATTCAAGTTTTTCTGCAACAATTTTTTCTAATTCTTTTCTTGTATATTTACCCCTTAAATCTTTACGCTCTTGGAGAGCAAAAGAAATATTATCAAAAACATTCAAAGAGTCAAAAAGTGCTGAATATTGAAATACCATTGCAATATCACCACCTGATGTAATTATTTCTCCTGAATCTTTTTCAATCAATCCGCTTATGAGTTTTAAAACAGTGCTTTTCCCTGAACCTGAGAAGCCAACAACTGATAATATTTTCCCATCATCAACTTTAAAAGATATATTGTCTAATATAACTTTTTTATCAAATGATTTTACAAGATTTTTAACTGTAATTCCCATTTTTCCTCTTTTAAACTTTTACAAACTATATTTTATAATCTTTTACCACCTATCAATAAAAACATGCCGCAGCAAAAATCAAGTCCACAATTACAATAGCCACAAATGACCAAACAACTGCTTTTGTTGTCGCTTGTCCTACACCTTTTGCTCCATTACGGGCTTCCATTCCACATGAACAACTAATAAGCGAAATTACCAATCCAAAAGCAAAAGATTTGATTATACAAACTTGCAAATCATGCATTTTTAAGCCAAACCAAACTGAATCAAAATACGCTTTATATGATAAACCGGATACCACATTAGAAGCGATTGCCCCGCCTATAATTCCGACGAGTGATGATATAATTACAACTAACGGCATCATTAAAACACCAGCAAATACTCTCGGCGTAAAAAGATAATGGATTGGATTGACTTTTAACACTCTTATTGCATCAATTTGCTCCGTAACTTTCATTGTTGCTATCTCAGAAGCTAATGATGAGCCTATCATAGATATTATTGCAAAACCTGCCATAATTGCAGCTTCTTCTCTTACCATAAGAATTGCAACAAGCATTCCTACATAATTACCGGCTCCTTGTTTTACCATTTCTCCTGCGACTTGCATCGCAACAATGACAGATGTCATACCAACAATTGAAAGCGTTATAGGCAAAGATGAGATTCCAAAGCGAGCACACTGAACCATTAATTCTTTTAGCGTTGTCGGCTTATTTTTTAAACCTTTAACAAGCTCTATTCCATACATAATAACGTTTCCAAGAGTCGATATTATATTTTCAAACTCTTGAAAAAACATTCTAATAAATTTATATGTATAAGTTGCTTTATAATATACTTTCATATTTTATAAAAATTATATCACTATGTAACGGCAATTTGCAAAACGATTATTTTTTACCCAACATTGCTACATTAATCTTTCCAAATTTTGCAGATAAATCATCTATATGGTGAACCAAGTATAAAATCGGTTCCAAGTCTTTTTCATTTAAATCTATAATTGCACCCCAATCAGCTCTTGCGTGATGTGCTGCAATCATTCTTGCAATGCGTTTAAAACCTGCATTCATGCATATACAAAATCCGTATTGAGAATGGGAAATCCATTCTTTTCTAAAATCTTCATCATAATCAATTAAGCCTGATTCAATATCGACTTTGTATTCAAATATTTTACCAATATCGTGCAGAAGACAAGCCGCATAAACTTCATCCTTGTTAATTCTTTGGAAAAACATCCCAAACATATTTTCTGCATATTTTAAACATTCATGAGTATGCACCATTAATCCGCCGACATAATTGTGATGCATAAGTTTAGCAGCCGGAGAAATTAACAATGCTTCTTTATTCTTTTTATAAATATCAAGAACAAAGTTTTTTAATTTTTCATCATTGATTTTATCAATGTAACTTAATAATGCATTATATTCTTCTTCCTGTTCATCTTTTTCCAAACCGATTTTTGCTTCACGAACAAGTTCAAGTGCTTGAATCAAACAATTATTATATTTTTCATTAAACGAGCCTGATACAATTCTAAGTTCATTTCCGGATCGAAATAATTTTGAATCCATTCTGTTAAGAGCCTCTTCCCACAAAATGCAATTCAATAATTCATCATTTTCTGTATCTTTTAACTGCAATTTCCCCATTTTTGTGCCTGATTTTGTGTCACCAATAGAGAATGTTACAACTTCATAAATTATATCAGTACTAAACATGCAAACTCCTTATTTTTCCTACAGTAATTTTATCATGAAAGCTGCGCTTATAAATACTTTTTATCAACTAACTCATCAGGCATAAACTGCTGTTTAATATCCGGAGCATCATGTGTATAAATATATCCTTTTCCAAACCCATACTTTGCGGCATCCTTATAATGAGAATCTCTTAAATGCATAGGAGGGGGATAATCCAGTCCTCTTTCAATATCACTTAATGCTGCATCTACAGCAAGGCATGCCTTATTCGATTTTGGTGCGTTAGCTACATAAACAACAGCATTTGCCAGCGGAATTCTTCCTTCAGGGAGTCCTATTAATTCTACGGCTTTATACGCAGCAACGGCAATATTCATTGCATTAGGGTCTGCAATTCCGACGTCTTCTGCCGCACATACGATTAACCTTCGTGCAATAAATCTCGGATCTTCTCCTGCTTCTATCATCTTTGCCAGATAATATATTGCTGCATTCGCATCCGAGCCTCTTAAACTTTTCTGAAATGCGGATGCACAATCATAATGTTCTTGCTGAGAATACTTTGTATTACGCTGTTGTGTAATACTTTCTAATATATCTATGGTTAATTGCCTTGTTTCATTTGCTAAATTACTTGCAAAATATGAATTCTCCACTAGATTTAATGCACATCTTGCATCGCCTCTTGCAATATTTATAATAAATTTAATTACATCATCTTCGTATTGTATAGGCTGATAATTTTCTTCCAAATACTTAAATCCTTTGTTCACAATTTTTGCCATACTTATATCATTAATAGGATTCAATCTTATCACTTGAACCCTTGATAATAGAGCAGGAACAACTTGAAACGAAGGATTTTCAGTCGTAGAACCAATTAGGAATACTGTACCATTTTCAACATGCGGAAGTAGTGCATCTTGTTGTGTTTTTGAATACCTGTGAATTTCATCTATAAAAAGAATTGTTTTTTGTCCTGCTCTCAATGCTCCTCGGGCTTGTTCTACAGTTTCCTTAATTTCTTTTATTCCGGATGTTACAGCTGATAATTCGATAAATTGGGCATTTACTTTTGTAGCAATAAGTCTTGCTAAAGTTGTTTTTCCGCATCCGGGTGTTCCCCAAAGAATAAGTGAAAACAATCTTTGAGTTTTTAATAAATTTAACAGCGGAGAATTTGGAGCAACAACATTTGATTGGCCTAAAAACTCATCCAAAGTTTTTGGGCGTAATATTTCCGCAAGCGGAGTTTGTCTGTTGATTTCTTCCAGTTGTGTAAACAAATCCATATTTATATGATATCACAAAATGCTGACAAAAATCGATATAACACAATACTTGTAAGGATGTAACTATCAAATTTAATTGTCAATAATAATTTCATCAAAAATTGCGTAAATTTTTGTAAATTTGAATTTTTACTAATAAGCATGGGAAGCATGGTCAATTGTAAAAATTTTGATAAAATTCTTTACTTGATAAAACATATCGGTAGACATAGTATTATAAACATAGAAACGGAAAGGAGTGGTGGCTGCCAGACTTAAGAGGAGGAGAGGTAAAGAAAATTTACCTAGAAAAGATTAAGTACATTAAAAATGTTAAAAACAAATCACAAATCAAACCCGATACAAATCAGTATAGTATTTTCTAGAAACAACAATTATTACAAAACAAAATTAAAAAAAGAGATTTGAGGATTAAAAAATTTGGGGTAGGAGATTATTGGGTTAAACAAGGCTTTTCAGTATAACTTGGAAAGCCTGTTTTTGTTTTCATGTTTATGATATTTTGGTTGTGGAGGGTATTATGTTTGAACTTACAACACAGATATATTTTTCTGCTGCACATCATTTATTAAATTATAATGGTGCATGTGAAAATATGCATGGGCATAATTGGCTTGTAGAAGCTTATGTATCCGGAACCGATTTAGATAAAAGCAATATTCTTATTGATTATAAAATTATAAAAAAGAATTTAAAAGAAGTTTTAGATTATTTAGACCACAAAGATATAAATGAACTTCCGGAATTCAAAGGAATTAGCCCAAGTAGTGAAATTCTTGCTCAATTTATATACAAAAAAATGAAGGAAAAAATACCGCAAACAAGTAAAATATCGGTTTGGGAAACATCGACTTCTTGTGCAAGTTATTGGGAGTAATAAATATCTTTACACTGCAGAAGGAACAGTTGTATAAACTATTGCATATTATAAATTTGGAGAGAGTGAAATGGATTTAATTCAAACAATATTAATGGGTATAGTACAAGGTTTAAGCGAATTTTTGCCAATTTCAAGTTCTGCTCACCTTGTTTTTACATCTAATTTTTATAAAGCTTTTAAAGGTATAGAAATTGTTCAAGAATCCAATCAAGAAGTATTTTTAGATATAATGCTGCATTTCGGAACCTTGATTGCTGTTCTTATTTTTTTTAGAAAAGATATTATTGAAATAATAAAAGCTCTTTATATTGGAATCAAAAATAGAAACTATTCTTCAAAAGATTTTAAAACAGGTCTATATATAATTATAGGCACTATAATAACAGTACTTATAGCATACCCTTTAAATGAAGTTGCTGAATTTTTAGTGTTTAAACCTGCAATTGTAGGCGGACTTCTTATTTTTACAGGTTGTTTACTTTTATTCTCAGAATGGTATGGTAAAAATATAAAAGAGAAAAAAGAGATTAATTTAAAAAGCTCAATTTTGATAGCGGTTGCGCAAGGTCTTGCAGCACTCCCTGGTTTTTCACGTTCAGGTTTAACTATTGCAACAGGACTTTTAAACCGACAAGATAGAACTACTGCTGCGAGATACTCTTTTTTACTAAGTATTCCAATAATACTTGGTGCATCAATGGTTTACCCTTTGATAAAATTGAATTTTGCAGAAGTTGTTACATATAATTGGACGGCAATTATCGTTGGGACTATTGTTTCAGGTATTGTTGGATATCTTTGTATAAAATATTTTTTAAAATTTGTCGGAAAATTTTCTCTAGCTGTTTTCGGATATTATTGCTTGATTGCAGGAATTATTACAGCAATATTTTTTAGTATGTATTAATTAATGTAAAAATTATTTTTAAATATGCGCAATTTTTGTTATTTAACATACTTTATATATGTAAGTATTAACAAATGATAGGTTAGTTATGTCTGATTGCATACAAGTATCACCTTTAAGCTTTAATACAAAAGTAAAAAATAACATCAATCAAATTACATTTAGAGCAGCAGTATCGGATTATCCGGATGATAGTTACGAAGGCTCCGGAAAACACAATTACGGTTTATCTGAAAAAGCAAGACTTGGAATCGGTCTTGGAACAGTCGGTGCAATTGCAATAGCAATTGGACTGATTTCAAAAGGCAGAGTATCTGAAGCAAAACAACTTGCTGAGCATATAGATTTTATAGAAGCAAAAACAATTGCAGATGCAATAAAATTTGGTAAGGAAAAGCTTGGCATTCATTCTTATAAAGGATTTGAAGAAAAAGATATAGATGTCATCAACTGGGTAAACAAAGGTTTTGTTAACACAAGCAATAAAATGAAAGGAAAATTAAGATTGCCACGCCAAGTTGTATATGATGAAAAATATTTAGGAGAAAATACAACTGCTGGAGTTGTTTCTGACAAAGGTCTTTTTTACGGCTGGTTTGGCATTAATAAAAGAATATTTAATAATTTAAACAAATCGATTGACGAAACATTAGCAAATCTTGAGAAAAATGAGGTATTGAGTATTAAAATGCTTGATAACGGCAATATGCAATTTAAGACAGGATTATTTTCTGCAGAAGATTTAAAACCATTATTTAAACAATTATTTAATTACAAAAATGGAAATATTACGTCCTTCAACGATAAATTACGCTTATATTATGATTTAGAACAATTGTGTATTGAACATAATTCAGCATTCAAAAGTCCTCTGTCAAAAATAAGAAAACTGGTAGCAAATAAAGAAGCAAAAGCTATTTTTGAAAAAGACGGTATATTGACAGATTTAAGAAAAATAGAAAAGCTTAGTACTAAAGAACAGTTAAAAATACTTGATGATATGTGGAATCATCCTCAAGTAGAATTTAAGCTAAAACATCAGTCAGGAGATATATACAATACTATTTATCATGAAATGGGACATTTACAGGATGTAGTCCCCCGTGTAGCGGCTGCAGGTAAATTTAAGTCTGAAAATGATTATCCTAACGAACTTAAAGAATGGTTAGAGAATGAAAAAATACAGCAAATTGCTTCAGAAGTATCAGGATATGCAGCTACAGGTCCAGGAGAATTTATAGCGGAAACCTTTGCAGAAATGGTAAGCGGCAGGAGAAAACTTTCTAATGAGGTAATGACTCTATACAGGAAAATGAATGGTCCTGCAGTGAATTAATAACACTCGATATGATAGCAATATATTGTTTTTTTATAAATTTTTGTTATATTATAATGTTTGGTTTTATATTTAAGTTTTGAGGATTAAAGGTATGAATAAAGCAATAAAATTAATAATAATGTTTTTTATAACAATCTTATGCACAACTTCTCCATCATACTCAGCAGAAAAGAATGTATTATTAAAAACAACTAATACTTGGGATAATGCACAATATAAAAAGATAAAAATAAAAAAACCAGAAGTTACTGTATTAAAAATTATTATAAACGTTAATGAAGAATTACCTATGCATAAACACGATTTAGTTAATATTGCATATGTAAAAAAAGGCACATTAACTGTTATTACAGATGATAATAAAGAAATAACTCTTCACGAAGGAGAGGTTTTGCCGGAATTAATAGGCAAGTACCATTACGGTAAAAATACAGGAGATGTACCTGTCGAACTTATTGTTTTTTATATCGGCGAAAAAGGAACTCCCTTGTCTGTTAACAAATAACTGAATAAACTTAGTCATCAATAAACACTGAAAGAGGTTGTTTTATCTACTATTTGTTGAACCTGAACAAAACATAGACATTATATAGAACTTATAGTAGAATAAAAAGAGTCTTAAATTTTAATTTAAAAGAGAGTTTTATGGGATTCGTGAAAAATTTAAAAAATACAAAGGAAGATAAATCTATTTATAAAACAAATTCCGGTTTTACAATAATAGAAGTTTCGATTCTTTTTGTTATATTCTTAATTGTTGCGTTTTTAGTAGTACCATTATCGCTTGATGATACAATGCAGGCAAAGAATGCTTTAAAATGGCGCAGAATACAGGGAGACTTTGAAAATATATTTTATTCTGTAAACTCATACAAAAATAATGACAATTTTGTATTTTCAGAATCATTTAATCTGGTTATGAATGGTGAAATTAAATCGGATATTGAACCGTACAAAATTGTTTATATGAATGGTTCTTTTCCCAGTGCTGAATATAGATTTACCGATTATAAACAGACATACAAAAATGCAACAGTTGCCTACAAAGTTTATAATGACCCCAAAACAGAAGCAATTGGTATAATGATGTACGATGTTAACGGTTCTATGGGACCAAATACTTGGGGGAAAGATGTTTTTGGATACAATATATATACTGATAGGCTTGAACCTTTTTGCAAAAATGATTCAGTGGCAACACAAAAGCAAGATTGCTCAAAAACAGGAACCGGCATTTGCTGCTCAAACTATTATTTAATAGGAGGCAGTTTTAATTAATCATGAATATTTGCGTATTTGCCTCATCTTCTAATAATTTGGAACAATGTTTTTATCAAGATGCTTCTGAACTTGGTAAATTAATGGGATTAAATAACATGAACATTGTTTATGGCGGAAGCAGATTAGGTATGATGTACGCTTGTGCTTCTCAAGTTAAAGCAAACGGAGGTAAAATAATTGGCATAATGCCTAAAAGATTATATGACTTCGGCTGCGGAAATCCAGAAGACTGTGATGAATTTATTCTAACAAACGGTATGCGCGAAAGAAAAGCCATGATGGATGAAAAATCAGAAGCTGCTATCGCATTAGCAGGAGGGTTTGGCACTTTAGAAGAAATATCAGAAATGATTGTACAAAAACAGCTTGGATATAATCATAAACCAATTGTTCTTCTTAATACAAATGGTTTTTATGATAATCTTATTGCATTTTTTTCAAACATTATAAATAACAATTTTGCAAAAAAGGAATCTGAAAATCTTTACTACATTGCAAATAATCCGCAAGATTGCATAAACTACATTTTGCAGTATGATTCTATAAAATATACTTATTCAGGTAAATTTTAGAATATATTATTCTTCCGGAACTTCAATTTCTACATCATCAACATCATCTTGATCTTCTTTTTTAATTGTGTCAATGACATTTTTTGCCATCTCTTTTGCAATAACTTTTCTTGTTGATTCAGGACAATTTTGAAGTAAGCTTATTGCAGTTCTAAGAGTTCCGTCTAAATCATACCAACGTCCATGTTTTGAATCATCCAAAACATCTTCTGTCGCTGATACTATATCTTCTACTGACTCATATTCAGTACTTGATAAATGATGTTCTGTAATAATCTTAATAAGATTAAGAGCAACTTTAATTTGCGTTTCGTCATCAGATTCTTCTAATGTTTTCATCGCAGAAGACAAAACAGGGTCTTTATCATACCAACGTCTTGCATTTGTTGTAAACTCTTCTTTCATAATAAACCCTCCTGATAACTACTCACTACTACAGGTTTATTATACTATAATATTCTAATTTTGTAAAAGGATTATTCTATGTCTAAAATCAGGGGTTTAACTTTATTTTGCGGAACAACAGCGTTTAAACTACTATTTATTCCATTAGAAATAATACATGTACTAATATCGGTATCACATTTACGTTTTGTTTGTGATAATTCAGCAGGAGCTGTAAATATATTTGATAAAACTAAGTCTAAATCATCCTCACTTGTAAATGGTTTTTTTAAGATTACATTGTCCACATAGCATTTATCCTTTACGGTAGCTTTGTGTCCGTTTAAATCTATCTCGGTACCTATATACTCAGAACACATGTACTTATTAACGACAATAATATCATTTCCTGCAATATCAGTAATTGTATAGCTTAGCAATTCGTTATTTTGACTTAATTTATGAACTTTTATGTGCTGATTTCTATCATAATATTCAACAACGCGATCTAAAATATCATACTTATATTTTTGTTGCAGATGAATTTTAGAATTTAATTTTATAATTCTGCTATCAACTCGTGATAGCTCATCATAACCATATTCTACTTCATATTTGTTAGATCCTGTAACCTTTCTTATCGCAGTTACTTGATTCTTTGCATTATATTCATAATTGAATGTAGAAGTTGGTTTTTCAGATTTATTGTATTTTATTTTGCGTTTTAATCGTCCTTCATCAAAAGTTTCTTTTGCAGACACTTTACCATTGCGATAATGTTTTATACAAGATACAGCAGAACCCTTATAAAAAATTTTCTTAAGAAGTTCACCACTATCAGAATAGTATGCTGTACATTCTATTTCACCATGAGAATTTTTTATAACTTTCACACCAAAATCTTGGTGCTCAACAGTTTCTCCGTTAGCTATATCGGCTATTCTATTTGATTTTTGATATTGCTGCAACTCGACCGGAATCGAAATGCACAAATAGTTATCCTGCATCAATACATCTCCGATTACAAGAATATTTATATACTCTATGTATATATAAAGTATCTAAAAATAATCAAATTTCATTTGTAAAAAAAAATGTTACAAAACTAAATATTTAATTTATAACCGCCGCCATATACTGTTTCTATATACTGTTTACCATCGGAAATTTTATTAATTTTTGCGCGTAAGTGTCTTATATGAACTCTTATAGTCTCAACATTATCATCCGGTTCATATCCCCATATATCTTTTAGCAATTTTGCACCGGATACCATATTACCATGATTTTGAAATAGCAAGTTAAATATATCAAATTCAATTGGCGTAAGTTTTTGAATTTTATCATTAATTTGAACGCTGTATGTTTCAGGAATAAGCGTGATTTCCTTATATGTTAATAACTCTCTTACTGCCGATGATTTTGGAATTTGTTTTGTTCTTTTTAACAAGGCTCTCACTCTTACAATAAGTTCGTCTATTTCAAAAGGCTTTGTTAAATAATCATCCACACCGATATTAAATCCATTGACTTTGTTATTAAGTTGAGACAGGGCTGTAAGCATTAATATTGGAGTTTCAGATATTTTCTGACTCTGTCTTATTCTTTGCGCAACAGTAAATCCGTCCACCTCCGGCATCATAACATCTAATATAATTAAAGCAGGTTCTTCCTGTTTTGCCTTTGCAAAACCTTCTATACCGTTAAATGCTTGAACAACCTCGTAACCTTGCAATTCAAGGTTTATTTTTATAAGTTCGTTAATTGCATTATCATCATCTATAATTAAAATTTTAGCCATTTATATTTACCTCTTCTGTTAATTCATTAAGCAAAATTTTTGGTATATCTTTATTAGAGTTAATTCCGTATTTTTTAAGTTCATTTACTTGAGAAAATAAACTTGGTTTATTTTTATTTCCTCTTTGAAAACGATTTATAGCTGTTGTAAATTGTTCATTAATCTCAACTAAATTTTTTTGTATTTCTACTAGTTCATTACACAATTGCACAAATGTATCATACAAATTGTGACCGGCATTGACTATTTTTTCAATATTTTCATTTTGCCTTTGCTGGGTAAATAATTGGCTTACCAGTCTTATAGCTACAAGCAAAGAGGCTGTTCCTACAATTATTACATTTGATTTATAGGCATAATTTATTAGTTCATAATCTTCATATACAAGATTAACTGATGCATCAATTGGCATATACATAAGTATAAAATCAGGTTGGTTCGTGCCGACGGCATTTTGGTAATTTTTGTTTGCTAAATCCGTCAAACGTTTCTTTACTTCAGCTTTAAAATCTTTCAACTTTGAATTATCTTTAATGTATTCTAGATAACTTGTTAAAGTTACTTTAGAATCTATTATTAGATGTTTGTGATTTGGAAGATTTATTACAACATCAGGCCTTATTTTATGTATAGTTTCATCTTTTAAATTTTCAGACTCTGATGTATATTGTTTGGTATAGTGAACCCCCTCACACAATCCGGAATTTTGGAGTATCATATCTAATAGATTTTCTCCATATGCTCCCTTAATATTTTGATTCTTTGTTAAAGCTTCGGTTAAATTTTTGGCTTCCTGCTCAATTGATCTATTATTTTTTTCCAATATATTTAATTGTGTCAATATTTTTGTCGTATTTTCAACACCGGAAACATTAAAACTTTCAACCTGATGTTTAAATTCACTTAATTCTTTAGATAATGGCTTAAGTTTTTCATCAAGAGCTTCTCTGTTTTGCTTGCGCAAGTCTTCTTGTTCGTTTTTTATTGTTAAATTTGCTATTTGGGCAAAATCCTGCCTGATAATGTTTTTAATTTTGAAAAACATTATCAACAATACAAACACAGAAATAAGCATTCCTAACAAAAAGCAAGCTACATTTATAATAAAAGGTTCTGCCATAATCAGAATTCTCTATAAATTTATTTTCTATTTAATTTAGATAATAATTTTAATATTTCAAGATACAACCAAACAAGTGTAATCATTAAACCAAAAGCACCATACCACTCAAAGTCTTTTGGAAGCATCATACGCTCGCCTTTTTCAATAAAATCAAAATCTAATATTAAATTTAAGGCTGCAACAACAACAATTACAAGGCTTATTAATATTCCTGCTGGTGATGCGGAATTAATAAGCGGTACTTGCATATGAAAGAGCCATCTGCCTATAATGTCAATCAAATAAACACCCGCTATAGATAAAGTAGAAACTACTATAACACTTCTAAACTTATCGGTTGCTTGTATCCATCTCATTTTATATGCAAGAAGCATTGCAAATAAAGCCCCAAATGTACCCGCTACAGCCTGCACTACTATACCCGGAAATTGAGCTTCAAAAATAGCAGAGATACCCCCTAACGTACACCCTTCACAAACTGCGTAAATTGGCACAAGGTATTTATTTCTTGTAAACGATATAATCAATGCTAATATAAAGCCGACAATTGCACCGCCTCCGGTTAACATCATTGCTAAATCAGTATAACCGGCAGTCATTTTTGACCACACGAATGTGGCTGCACAAACAAGTAATAATCCCAAAAAAGCAGTAATTTGAATAGTACCGTTTATAGTCATCGGCATTCCGTCAAGAACTCTCTCTTGTTCATTAAATTTATTTTCATTTAAAATCGGATTAGACATAAATTTTTCTCCTCTTATACATTACATTTATTATTATAGCATATCACTTAAATGAATAAATTTTATTAATAAAATTTTAATAAACAAAAAAAGGTGTTCAATTCAAATTTGAAACACCTTCTTTTGTTTTATTTTGATTTTGTTTTTAAATTACGGTATAACCCCTAATCTTTTCTAATAAATAATTAACCTTTCCTTGTAAGTCAGTATCAATGTATGTCATATAACAAACATCTCTTTTTTGAATTTCTTCTTTTTCGCGGAAATCTTTTTCCAAAATAGACAAAGTGCGATATGCTGCGTTCATATTAAATCTCCTTACCTATTACTTAATCTTACATATATATAAAGTCAATTTTTTTTCAAAAATTGACTTTATTATTAAGAAATGTTAACACTGTAAGTTTGCGGAAAAAATTAAAAATTTTGTCTTGAAATAACTCCTGCATTAATTCATATATTGTTTTTAATTTTTCTTGCGGCATCCGCACTCTGTTGTATTCTTTTTTCTCGTTCGAAAATATCGGCATCAAGCTGCTGTCTTGCTTTAGCAGCCCTTGCCAATTGCATTTGGACTAAAATTCTGCTTTGTACCAATTCTTCTGTCTTTTTTGTTCGCATTCCCATACAGCTAAAAATTTGCGGAATTAAAACCGGCTCTTTTGATATGTTTATAGATTTTATTATATGTGCCATATTAACCTCCTTATAAAACTAATTTTGCGAATAAGATTATATAAAAATGTAATTATTTTCCACACAACTATATTTTTTTTGTTAAAACCCTTATAATTGCAATCATTATCCAGAAATTAAATTGAATTTGCGGTCTAAAAAATACTGTATCAACAATACCATGAGTGAGCATACCTATTATTGAAAGAAGAGACGCAAAAACAAACACTGTTTCTATAGTTTTTGTTGATAATAAATATTTTATTGCTTTAGCGATATTTGATATCAAAAAACAAATAAATGATATTAGAGCAAAAACACCACTTTCAACAGCTGTTTCCAAATAAATATTATAAGCACTAAGAGCATCAAAACCTGTTTTCATGTACAATCCGTATATCTCTCTAAAATTTTGATTTCCACAGCCAATTCCGAGAAGCCAATTATCTTTAAACATGTGTACACACGAATTATAAACATTGAATCTGAACGAATTCGAGCTATCACTCCTCATTGCAAAAATAGAAAATATTCTTGCACGTAATGATGCTGTTGAAATAATAATGAAAATTACAAAAGCCGTACATGTTCCCACTAAACAGGTAAAAATCTTTTTTAATTTTGGTTGCAAAAATTTATATGCTGCAGCTATAATTACAATCAGCTCAAAAAACAATCCTATATATGCCCCTCTGCACCCTGTTAACACTAATGAAATACAAGATAATAGTCCTAATAAAATAGAAAACCCGATTAAGCGTTTATTTATAAAAGGTAAAGTAATAAATGCAGGTATAATTGATAACATATATCCGCCAAAAAGATTAGGATTATACGGCTTTAATGTTCCATACACCCTTGTCATAACTTCTTCCGGATTAAGATGAGACATGTCTTGCCACCCTGATATTTCTTCTACCGCACCAATATTTTGCATAAATGCAAAAATTGTCTCATAACAAGCACATAGGGCATATGCTATAAAAATCAATTTAATTATTTTTTTATTATTTTTAAAATAATGAATCACGGAAACATAAAAACCTATATAAGTTAAAGTTTTAAAAAATCCTTTTAAACTTAAAAAGAATAAAGAAGAACCTGCAACACTTATAATTACAAATAAAAAATAAACTAATAAAAATTTATCGCCAATTGTTAGATCAAATTGTTCTCCGGTTTTTGTAAATAACTTTATTATAGTCAACAATATTGCAAAAATAGCAAAATACCCAATGTTATCAGACTGTGCAAATATTGAAGTAAATATCACTAAAAATATATTTACTCCTATTAATTTATCTATGTTTTGCAATACAAAACTTCTGTTATACAGAGATTTAGTATATGTTTGTATTAGATTTAAAAACTTATTAGCTAACATATAATTAACTTCTTAAAATTATGAAATATCTGCCTTTTCGCCTGAATCTTCGACTTTTACATCAGAAGTAACATGTACATCTGATATAGTTCCGTTGAATTTATAATTTTCACCCTCCAATGTCACAGGAAGTCCCATTTTTATTTTATTTCCACCGACAACTGCGCCATCTTTTGTTATTTTAGCAACATCTGTTATTGAGATTATTGCATCAAATATTGCAGGTTGTGACGGATCATTTACTAAAATATATTGTTCCGACTTATTTGATGCAATTGCAGTCTGACGTGGTGAGTATATTACACCATTAACATTAAGCTCTGTATACGGAACATTTCTTATCGTTATAAAAGTTTTCTTACCGGCTTTTATTGGGAATTCAGTTCCTGTTACTGTCACACCTCGCAAAAATACCTGAAACGAAATTTCAGAAGTTGCCTCAATTTGTTTATCTGCAGTTTGTCTAAAGTGTTTTGTTGTAAATACACCAACTAGTAATGCAAGTATTACACCTATTACTATTATTATATCTACTATATTAAACTTGCCAAAAATATTCTTCATTCTTAATCCTCCACATTAATTTTTTCCGGAATTGATTTTAAAATTTCATCTATAGTTGTAGTTGCACAACCAAATTGCTTTATAACAATTCCTGCAGCAATATTACCTATAATTGCAGCATACACCGGATCTGCTCCTGATGCTAATGCTAATGTATAACTTGCTGTTACGGTATCTCCGGCTCCTGTTACATCAAACACTTTTGATTTATTAAACACAGGTATATGAGTATACTGACCACTTTTTGTCACAACAACCATTCCATCAGAACCGCAAGTTATAAGAACCGCATCAGCATTTGATTCACTTATTAATTTATTGCCCGCAAGTATATAGTCTGCTTTATTTTTTAAATAAAAACCCACATGTTTCTGCGTATCGGGTAAATTCGGAGTCATAGATGTAACCCCTTTATATCGTTGTAAATCCCTTTGTGCATCAACTATAATCAGCTTATTAAGAGAGGTTGCTATTCTAATTACTGTTGCAATAACCTTATCTGTCAAAGTCCCCAAATGATAATCTGATAAAATTACTGCGTCATGTAATGGAATTTGTGTTTCTACCGCTTCAATGACTTTATCTTCAGTTTCTTTTGAGATAGGAGCATTCGTTTGCCTATCTATTCTCACAATTTGCTGTGTTACTGACTGAGAACAAGAACCGGAAATTCTTGTTTTAGTAATGGTTTTCCTATTCTTGTCAACAATTAAATTATCACAATTGATTCCTGCTTTTTTAAATGCGTCTTTTAAATCTTGTGCTTGATAATCATCTCCTATTATCCCAATAACACTCACTTTCCCACCATTTAAAGAAGACACATTGTGCGCTGCATTAGAAGCACCACCTAAAATATAATTTGTATGTGTGTGTTGTAAAATAAGAACAGGAGCTTCTCTGGATATCCTCTCAGTATCACCGTACACCATTTCATCTAAAGCCAAATCCCCTATAACCAAGATTTTTACTTTATCTAGGCTGGTAATATATTCTCTTAACTTCTCTAAATTTACATTCATATCATCTTCTCTTACGATTGCTTAACACTAAAATATAATATATAATAACATGTATATATTACTACAAAAAAAGAGAGAGTTCATGGCTGGAAGTTTAAATAACGGAAAAGATTCAATGGATATAAGTGAATTAGCTTCTTTGAATGAAGATATTTCTGATGACATGATTGAACAATTACAGCAACAGTTATCACAAAATATTTCATCTGTTTCTGAGAATAAACAAACACAGGAGATAAATGAAAATGATGATTCTACACTTTTTGAAGAACCAATTTCTAATTCTCCAAAAACAGAAATAGTTTCACCTGAACCAATTCAATCTCAAAAACCGGAACAAACAGAAAAAAATACAGCAACAGGTACAGAAAAAAAAGAAGAAGTAAAGTTAAATCAGGATTTCGATGATAATTTTATAAAAAAATACAAAGCAAAACTTAAGAATAAACAAAAAGCTACAGAAACCACACAACAAGAATCCGTTTCCTCGCTTGATAGTCAGCAAAGCAGCAAAACAACTGTAGATAACAGTAACGGTGAGCAGATTGAATCGCTTTCACAAGGTAAAATAACCGAAAAACCAATTACAAAAGAACTAAAAGAATATAATGACAGTTTGGATTTCCTTGATGGAAATGTAAAATATTCAAAATATGTTATTTATATAGATCCTGAAAATGTTGATTTTATCGAAGGACTAACTGTAAAAGAGCGTAAAAATTTAATAAATCGGATTCTTCGTCAACAAGATGACATCACAATCACAAAGCGGCGCTTTAAATCGCTACAAGGTGTAATGAATCACGTTATCATTGCAATACTTACTTTAGCTATATCAATACCTTTGGTATATTCTGCTATAAATGCATCTCTGGAGGCAACTATTAATAATCATAGAAATGCCCAAACAAATTGGCAAACTTTGTATAAAGAACATGGCAAGATTACTCAAAATTAGGCAACTTTACGACCTGTAACTTTTTCCGCAATCTCACCGCCTAGCTCATAACAAAGTGCACTGCCGCCAATTGAAAATCCTGCAAATGTCAATCCTTTTATACCTGCCGGAAGATATTTCATAGCTTTACCTATAAACTTCTTTATAGCACCGCAATCTTTCAATGCTTCTTCTTGTTTTTCACAGAATGCAACAAATGAGTCTGCTTTATTACTTAAATAACCGCTTTTTCTATATAAACCATCTTTTACTTCTATTGTATTTATGCCATCAACTCTTTTAGAATTAGATGAACCAAATAACATTTTATGAGCACCTTCAAAAGCAAGCATACCGCCATACATACATCCATCTTGAATTAAAGCGGATTCTTTATCTTCCTGAGACAGTGCATGTCCTAATGTAGCAAGACCTATTGCATTATTTATACTAACGTGTTTAGTGATATTATTGGTAAGTTTATTTATATCACTAAAAATACTATTTGATTTTGAGATTTCTCTTAACGAACCACTTATGTTTTCTGATAATGCTCCGGTTGTATTTCCTGTGTCTTTTGCGATTGCAACAATTCCTTCGCCGATTTTGGACAATTGGAGAGCCGCTACACCTGCATTCATAACAGTTACTGGAGCACAATCAGATTCAATACTTTTATCTGCTCTTCTTGGAGCAAATATCATTTTTGAAGTTATTGATGGAAAAAATGCTGTTATTGCTAAGCAATTTGACATAAATTCACAAACCTTTACACACTAAAATACGTTACATATATATAAAGTATTTTTTTTATAAAAATTTGCGCTTTTTTACTAAAATTTTACAATTCTTAATACATGAAAAAATTTGGGCAATTTTTTCGCAAGAACATACTTTATATAAATATAATGTGTAGTAGTTTATTTGCGTGAGCAAAGAAAGGTTAAAATATGAATCGTGTTCAAAATTATGGAATGACAAATTGTAATACAATTATGTTTAAAGCTAATACAAAACCAATCAGTGAAGCGGTAGAAAAAGTTACCAGTAAATCAGGGATATATCAAACAGCAGTTGATAAATTAGCAGCTCTTCAAAGTGAAATTGAGTATGGATGTTCTTTATTACGTTTAAATAATTGGTTTAATCCTGAAAATATCAGAGAAAGTGACAAAGCTATTTATGATATGTATCAAGCTAAAATTAAAAATTTAGAGCAAAAGAAAAAAGAGGTTATAAATGGAATATTAAAACAAATCAGAGAAGATGCAAGATACAAAGATTTATCTGATAATTGCATGAAAAGGATAGAAGAACATATTGACTGCGGTTCTACATGGGATGGTTTTTATTTTAATGATGAAAGTATAAATAAAATTATAGCAAATATGAAATAATTTTTAAAACAAATTAAATCATACAAAAACCAGACTGATTAAAAAATTAGTCTGGTTTAGTTAATCTAGGCATGAAGAGACTGTCTTGGATTTTTTGCGTTAAACGAGTCTACGGATTTTCTTTTTGCAAACAAAGTTTGCTACAAAGAAAATTCATTCGCTCTCTGCAAAAAATCCGCTCGAACTCTGAGCCGCTCCGTGACTGGAAGTTCTCATAAATACTCCACACAAAGTAATAGGTGGTTTGAGGTATGTCCCAAACCACCTATTACTGGAGGTTGTCGTACGGCTTCCTACTCCAAATTCTTAGAATCGTTAGCTAGCCTAAATTTACTTCCTATTTTGATTTTGTATTTTTTGTAGTTAAAATTCTTGTCGTCTTTTAGGCAAAAAACACAAAATGAAGTGATTTTCCACGTAGCTATTGAATCCTAAATTTCAGAAACGGCATATTTTTGAGTAAAAAATGCAAAAATATATTCAAATTGAAATTGTCTTTAC
>CADBTL010000106.1 GCA_902797575.1 uncultured bacterium | reverse complement strand
GCATACGCTAACGTTCGTTTCGGTTTTCGCTATCCGGCAAAGCCGTACGGAATTTCGCTTCTCGCAATCTCCATAGAACGGTTTCAACTCAGGTTGTGTGCTATCCCGCACACGACCTGAGTTTCACACACTTTATATCGTGTTTGAAAAAGTTCGAAAAATTGTTTTTCTATAGGTGGAGTAGCTTAACGTAGCTCTGTCATACTTCATTTACCTCTTTCGACTTTTTCCGCACACTCTAATTGTAAAGTTTTGTTACAAATTTTATTTAAATAGTCAATTTCACAAAATAAATTTACTTTATATATGTGTAAGGTTAAATTAGGTTAATTCAAAATCAATTGTAGGAGGTCGCTATGAGTGGCGAAAGTATATCTTCAATAGGGAATTACGGATTAAATGGTTATGGTTCATATTATGATCCTACAGCTTACGCTATGATGAGCGGATATGGCGGATATGGAATGACAAATCCTGCAATGATTAACGGATATTCATCAATGATGATGAATCCTGCTATGATGAATTATGGCGGAATGTACGGTGGAGCATTTATGAAAAATCAAATGGAAATGCTCAAAGAATACACTAAATGGCAAGAAGAACTTGAACAGCAAAAATTAGATCATGCAACAGCAATGCATAAAAAACAACAAATGGCAGAAGTTCAAAATTTGTCTTCTCACGATCAAACTTTCTTCTTAAAAGCAATGGAAGACGGTTATGTTCAGCAAGGAATCAGAGAAATTTATGATGCAATAAGAAGTGGAAACCAAGATTATGTGGTTCAAAAGTTCTTTGATTTAAAACAAGGAATTTTAACAAAATACAGTGATTATTTTAACAGTTCAGAAGGAACAAAGAATTCTCAAGAAAACATAAATAACTTTATCAGATTGTTATACGCAGAAATTGGCGGTGGATTTCAACCAGGGGCAGGAAAACCGGATTTAATAAATGATATCAAGGCATATGGTGAAAGTCCATTCCAACACGGTTTTAACAGTCGTTGGTTAGGAAACCATGGTCATAACAAAATGAATGCAGAACAAGCTTTAAACCAAATGTTTGGAACAGGCATGAACGATAAAGGTAGTAAGAAAAATGCGGAAAGAATCGGTGCAGGTTTATCAATGTTAACAGAAGGTGTTGCAGGAGGTGCCGCAGGTGCTGCAGCTTTAACAGCAGGTATGGGAATTGTAAAAGGATTTGTTCCTAAAAAGATGGATTTCGGATTCTTTAAGAATCTGCCAGGTGCGTTAAAACTAGGGTTTGTGTTAGGTGCACTTGGTGATGCGTGGTGGCAGTACACAAGATCATAGATATATTCAAAAATAAAAAATGATAAAAAGCGGTTACACAACCGCTTTTTAGTTTAAACTTTAATAATTACTTGAAATGTTTTTATGTTTGATGTTTAATACTATCAGTAGGCGGACGTAGCTCAGTTGCCATAGCGTAACGGGAGTGGAGCGTATAGAGATATAACTCTACCGACTGAGCAAAACCGTTGAAAATTGAATAGATATATTAAGCGGACGTAGCTCAGTTGGTAGAGTATCTGCCTTCCAAGCAGACTGTCGCGAGTTCGAGTCTCGTCGTCCGCTCCATTTTTAGAAAGACCTTTCGGGGTCTTTTTTGATTGCGGACTCCTCGACTGCGTCTCTCCCTCCATTGGCTCATTATATCTTTGTTTGCTTATTTTAACACACCACGAAAAACAGTACATTTAGTACTCTTTTTCTGTTCGCCAACAGAGTCCTTGCTCCATTTTTAAGAGGGTTTTAACACCCTCTTTTTTAATGTAAAAAATGTGTGTACCCTATATGTACCCGAATAAGGTTTGCATAAAATAATAATTGATACATAAAATACTAAAAAGAGGTAAGAATTAAATTCTACTTTTTGTATTTTAATAATTTTTCAAAACTGGCATGGCTTCTTTTTTCTGCTTTGGTATAACGTGCGTGTACCTGATTGTAGTAGATATTTTAGCATGTCCGAGTATCTCTTAACTTGAAGCGGAACACCTTTTTTAACCGTTCTGATCGCTAATGTATGTC
>CADBTL010000105.1 GCA_902797575.1 uncultured bacterium | reverse complement strand
TGCAGAACAACCTGAAAAATTAGCTGCAAAACTCCTTCGTTTTGCCTTGTATGACATACTTGCAGAGAAAAAATTAAAAATGTTTATCTAAGTATTATAAATAAAAAAGTAATAATTTTCGTTTCCTGTTTTATAGCCCTCTACCATCGGGAGCGGGTAATTTTTCTTATGGGTTGTTATAACTTTTTACCCCAGTTTTAAACAAACTTATACATATCTATTTGACGCAGTTTTTCTTGCAGGTATAATGTAAGAATAAAAGTATGAACGAAGATGAAAAATTAGGGTTCGCCCATTTAATAGAAAAAGAGTTAAACTCTGAAGACAAGATTTTCAAACCTGATTTAACCCAAAAGACAGGACGAGAATTTCTTGCGTTTTATTTGCAAACAAAATTTAAGCAAGTTATTGCATACGATAATAAGGCACCCATTCCTATTTTTACTGATATAAAGTATGATTTTATACAGCGTTTTTCCAAAAGATTAATTCAAAATCCGCAAAAACGTATAATGATTGGTATAACAGGAGAATCTGCTTCCGGAAAATCAACAATTTGCAAAGAGATTAAACGTGTAATTGAACGTTTTCAAATGCCTGTTACGATTCTTACCACAGATAATTATTTTAACGATATATCTGCGCTAATTGCTAAATACGGTTCTTTTGATGCATTACGTGATAACGGGTATGATGTAGATTCGCCAAACAGTTTTCAACTCGATATTTTGAAAGCTGATTTAGAAAAAATATCACAAGGAGAAGACGTATATTCTCCTGAATATTTGTTAAACGGCACCGGAGTTTCTGTTCCTCAAGCAAAGCTTGTGCCTTCAAATAAAATAGTTATTGTTGAAGGAATGGCTTCTATGTACGGAGACAATAAAGATATCTATGACATAAAAATATACGTTGAAACAGATTTGGATATAAGAAAAGAGAGATTCTTAAAACGCGCATATACAGAAAGAAATCAAGACTTAGAGAATGCAAAAAAACATTGGGAATATATTATTGGTGCAGGTGAAAAATACGTAAAACCTTATAAAGCTGATGCTGACATTGTTATTAACGGCGATTCCGATTTAAACTATTTTGCGCAAATCTTAGAATACATTCATACAATTACAAACAACTTTGAAGATTAATATTAAAACAAAGAAAAACAACTTGCTTCTTAGTTTTCTTATTTTTGACTTTTATTAACCACAAAGTATATAATATAGTAATAGTGAGGTTACAGTATGAAAAGATTATTTTCATTTATAATATTTGTGGGATTAAGCATTTGTCCTGCTTTTTCAAGAGGATATGAACCTGTTCCTGACAATGTAGCATTACCCGCAAAATATACTCAATCTTACATTGATTCTATTTCGCCTGAATACAGCAAAGTTTCCAAAGAACAAATTTTTCACGTTGCACTTGATATGTTAAAAGGAACTTCAGGAGAATTCTCAAGAAAAGCTATACTGGGTTATAATATAACTCAAAATCCGGTAAAAATTGAATTTAAAGACTTATCTGAAATTGACCCTGCTTACTCAAGTTTTGACGCAGTAGGGTGGAAGAAAAAAGGAAAGTTATATATATTTATAAACCCAAAACATGAATACGCGCCTCCGGGAGCACTTGCAGCATTATTATCACACGAAGCACTGCATCAAGATGAGTACAATTCTTTGAGCGAAGAAACATATGCGTGGACAATGGAAGCAGTTGTTTGGACAGAAATTCTAAAAAAATATCCTGAATCAAATGATATGGATTCTTCACTTGTAACAAGAGAAAATATTCTAAAACAGCTTCTTGAAAAAGGAAATTATACAAATAAGTACATCAAGAAAACTGTATTTGCAAATAACGGATACAAGAATTTACCTCTAACTTCACCGGGGTTTTCTGATAAGTAAACTTTTATAATATAATATTGAATTTAGCAGATTTGTTGATATATAATGTAATCAAACTATCATAGATTTAAGGAATATATTAACAAATGGGGAATGACGCAGCAGAGAGAACGGAAGAAGCTACCCAGCGAAGGCGACAAAAAGAACGAGAAAAGGGTAACGTCTCCAAAAGTAAGGATATGGATGCCGCACTTGTTATGGTTGCAGGGGTGGCATTGTTTGCTGTTTTTGCTAAATTTATGAGTGAAACTATCTTAAATATGATGCGTGAAACATTCTCACATCTCAATAATGCCGTAGATATTGATGTTTCTAACGTACTGGGTTTGTTATTACCTTATTTTCAAAAACTCGGAATGATAGTATTACCCTTTTTTGTTTTACTTGTAATTTTATCAATTTTGATTATAAGAATGGACGTTGGACAAGTTTTCGCATTAGAAAAGATTAAGTTCAAATTAGAAAACTTAGCTCCTAACCGAATGCTTCAAAACGCAAAAAGGATGTTTAATCCGTTTGAACCGAGAACGTTAGTAGAATTTGCAAAATCTATATTAAAAATAGTAGTAGTATCTGCTTGCGGTTATTCTGCTATAAATGCAAGAAAAGGTGACTTAATGGGACTTGTAGGACTTGATCCTATTACTTCCATTCATATTATTATCTCGATTCTTATAAACATGATAATAAATATGTGCCTTGCAATGTTAATCCTTGGATATATTGATAAAAAATATCAACACTACGAGTATGAAAAATCAATAAAAATGACAAAACAAGAAATCAAGGATGAGCAAAAGGATGTCGAAGGAGATCCAAAAATAAAAGCAAGGATAAAATCAATACAAATGCAAATGGCACGTCAGCGTATGATGTCATCAGTCCCGCAATCAGATGTTGTCGTTACCAACCCTACACATTATGCGGTTGCTTTAAAATACGATAAAGAAAAAGCTCCTGCGCCTATTGTTACTGCAAAAGGTGTTGATTATTTGGCATTTCAAATAAAAGAAATTGCAAAACAAAACAATGTTCCTATTGTTGAAAACAGACCTGTTGCGAGAGCTTTATATAACACGGTACCTGTTGACGGAGTTATACCTTCTGACTTATATGTTGCTGTTTCCGAAATCTTAGCTTACGTATACAGACTAAAGAACCCTGAACAAAATTCATAAAAACAGACTTATTTTCTGATTAAAATTGATATAATATCATAGATTTGTTTTAATTGCCTTTTTGAACAATTTGATTTATAAAAAAATTGGTTTGGATAGTAAAAATCCAAACCAACTTTTAATTAATCTTTATCCCTACTCTAGTATGAGCAAGCACAAACGCCGTTTTCACAGTGGTAGCCTAAAGCTTCTTGAGCTTCTGACATTCTTACCTTGATACGACCGTCTACCGCAATACCTTCACCGGTCTTTTCAGAGATTAGTAACGGGTTAATATCCAATTCATCAATGAATTTGAAGTCAGATACCAATTGAGATAATCTCAATAGAGTTTCTTCAATTTGTTCCATTTGAGCAGGTGTAGTTCCTCTTGCACCTTGAAGAAGTTTGTATGCTTTAACAGATTTAATCATGTCTTTTGCATCAACATCTGTAAGAGGAGCTATTCTGAACGTTACATCCTTCATAACTTCAATAAATACACCGCCTAAGCCAAACATCATCATCGGACCGTATTGAGGATCTGTTGCGATACCACAAACCATTTCTCTTGAGCCTTTAACCATTTCTTGGATAATTACACCTTCTAATCCTTCAAGAAGTCCTTTTTCTGTCAACTTAGCAATTAAGTCTTGGTATTCAGCTCTCAACTGTTCTGCAGATTGAATATTAACTCTTACACCACCTACATCAGTCTTGTGAGAAGTAGTTTTAGAAGTCATCTTCATTACAACAGGATATCCGATAGAATCAGCTATTGAAACTGCTTCATCTTCAGATTTTGCAAAACCTGATTTACAAACTCTGATTCCATATGCATCTAATACATCAATTGATTCTCGAGTTGTAAGTTGATCTCTGCCTTCATTGATTGACTTTGCAATAATTTCTTGAGCACGTTTATAATCAACGTCATAGTGAGGGATTTTACCTTCCGGTCTTTCAATCCATAGTCTGTGTTGATTCAATCTGTTAAATCCGTCAGCAGCTTCTTCTGCATACATAAAGAACGGCATATTAACCTTCATATCAGATAATGCTGTGAAGAATTCAGACTTAGTCATAAATACACCGATAACAGGCTTGTGAGGATATTGAGCCTTAATTTCCATAACTGCTTTAGCTACATCAATATCTTTCAAACCTAAGAACGGTAAATATATAACCATAATCATATCAACGTTTTCATCAGCAATAACTGTTTCTAGAGTTTGCTTGTAGTGTTCAATTGGAGCTGAAGCAATCATATCAATTGGGTTTTTAACAGATGCTGCTGAAGGCAAGAAACTTCTAAGTTTTTCTTTTGTAGCATCAGATATTTTAGCCATTTGCATACCATATTCACAAACTGCATCAGTAGCCATAATACCGGGGCCGCCTGAGTTAGTAATAATTGCAACTCTGTCTCCTTTAGGAATCGGGCAGTTAGCAAAAACTTTTGCAGTAGCAAACAAGTTCTTCAAAGAATATTCTCTGATTACACCTGATTGACCTAACAAAGCGTTTGCAGCTTTATCAGCACCGGCTAGAGAACCTGTGTGAGAGCTTGCTGCTGAAGCACCTGCTGCAGAACGACCTGCCTTAAGTGCTAAGATTGGTTTTTTCTTAGAAATTCTTGAAGCTAACTTACGGAAGTTTGCAGGGTTTTGAATTGATTCCATGTATAATAGCATTTGATGAACGTCATCATCATTTTCCCAGTATTCAAGAGCTGTTTCAGCGTTAACATCAGCTTGGTTACCGATTGAAATAAATTGAGCAAATCCTA
>CADBTL010000104.1 GCA_902797575.1 uncultured bacterium | reverse complement strand
CCGTGGCAATCCAGCTGATTATTAACTTTATTTATTTAATCTTCTTTTCCTTAATTCTTCCAATTCACTCTGGAATGGAGAGATTTTTGTCAATTTATCCATAATTTTAGGCATATTTTCTATAACATAATCAATTTCATTTTCCGTATTATATCTAGATAAAGAAAATCTTATTGAACCATGTAATGCAGTAAATGGAATACCCATAGCTCTTAATACATGACTCGGTTCAAGAGAACCTGAAGTACAAGCACTGCCTGAGCTTGCACAAACACCAATATCACTTAAATGAAGCAGTATCAGTTCTCCTTCAACATATTCAAAACCTATATTTGTTGTATTAGGAACTCTATTAGCTAATCCTGTATTTAATCTTGCATTAAATACATTTTTTAAAATACCTGCCTCTAATTTATCACGCAACCTTTTTACTTCAGTAAGCTCGTGATTCATATTATCCATTGCCAGTTCAGCTGCTTTACCTAAACCAATAATGTAAGGAACATTTTCGGTACCGGCTCTCATTCCTCGTTCTTGATGACCACCATTAATAAGTGGTGTTAATCTAACATCAGGTTTAACATAAAGAGCTCCTATACCTTTTGGAGCATGAAATTTGTGCCCCGAAACACCGACTGCATCAATTTGGGTATCTTTAACATTCATTATTAATTTACCCCCAGCTTGGACACCGTCTACAAAAACTCTTGTTTCAGGTGAGCGAGACTTTACAAGTTCAGCAATCTCTTCTACTGGATGAATGACACCCGTTTCATTATTCGCCCACATAACAGAGACCAGAGCTGTATCTTTTCTAAGTTTTTCTTTTAACTCTTCTACTTGCAGTTCTCCTTGTGAATTCACACCGATATAATCAACATCATATCCTTGCTTTTCAAACCATTTATATGTATTTAATACGCACGGATGTTCTACTTTAGTTGTTATAATATGGCGTTTTTCTTTATTACAATTTAATATGCCTTTTATTGCCATATTTGATGATTCTGAACCGCAAGATGTAAAGAATATCTCTTTTTCGTCTTTTGCACCAAAAAAGTCACGTACTTTTACTCTCGCTTCTCTTATTGCAGCGGCAGGTTTCTTTGCAAAATCATACATACTTGATGGATTTGCATATTCACCGCTTAAAAACGGTAACATTTCTTCCAAAACATTTTTATCTATTGCTGTTGTTGCATTATTGTCTAAATATATCATTTTTTTGCCTTTCTCTCCTCGCCCCTTAAGGGAGAGGGGTTGGTAGTGAGGTAATATTCTCACTCCTATTTGGTTTTGTCAAGCAATGCTTGATCTACTTTTTATTGTCGGGTTAAAACCCAAACTATTTTTCTTTATTTTTCAAGAAAACTTTTAACGATTATTTTATTAAACCACTCTGTTATTCTTGTCTTAAAACTTATGTCTTTTAATGCATAATGCCCCATTGAACGTATCAGTTGTATTTTTTTGTTTAAATTTTTTTCTTTTTGTGCTTGTTTATATATTTCTTTTGCATTAGGGTTGGAATACTCTCTAACCCATTTACCGGAGAGATTTCTGAAGTTTATTAAGCTTGTTCCGATTCTGTCATAATCCACTAGTTTTATAGGAACTCTAAATTTTTTATTTTCAAATGTTAAATTGTTTTGTATTATATCTATTTGATTAATGTGCATTAGCAGTCCCTTTCAAATATGATTTTAGTTGTAGGTTAGGATTCCTAACACAACAAAACTATATTTGTTCAACCTCTAAATTTTTGTCAACTTTATCTTTCAAAATTGATTCAACAAAAGTTTTTATTGTCATTCTGGAATTTTTGCATCCTTGACACATACCTGTCAATTTCACTTTAACTTTATTTCCATCTAGATCAATAAACTCAATATCTCCGCCGTCTTTTTGAAGTTCAGGTGAGATTTGCTGTTCAATAACTTTACTGATTTTTAGAATTTTTTGTGTTGCGGTAAGCGGAGCTTCTTCTTTCTTACTTTCAGCTTTATAATATGTGTCAATAATATCTTGAATTGTTCCTCTACATCTTCCGCAAGCACCACCAGCTTTTGTATAGTTTGTTACTTCTTCAACCGTTTTTAAACCATTAATTTTTATTGCTTCCCAAATTTGATTTTCCGTTACATTAAAGCAAGTACACACGATTTTGTCAGCATTTTCAGTAGGTAAATCTTCGATTTCTTCTCCATATTTACCCCCATAATATTTTTTCAGAGCATCTTCAAGTGCTTCATGCCCCATTACTGAACAATGCATTTTCTCTTGCGGAAGTCCGCCTAATTCATCTGCAATATCTTTATTGGTAATTTTTTTTGCTTCATCTAAAGTTTTACCTATTATCATTTCTGTCAATATACTTGAAGAAGCAACTGCTGAACCGCATCCAAATGTTTGAAACTTTGCATCAATGATTTTATTACCATCAAGTTTTATATATAGTTTTAGTGAATCACCACAAGCAAGTGAACCGGCTTCACCGATTAAATCAGCATTTTCAATTTTTCCGACATTTCTTGGATTTCTATAGTGATCCAAAACTTTTTCCGAATAGTCCCACATTATTAATACCTCGTGATTTGTGTAATTATGTTATCTCATATATTTTATAACAAAGTATTTCTTTTTTATATTAGTCAAACAAAATTTTAATCATTTTTTAACAATTTAATATCTTGTAAAATAACAAGCAAACTCGGTTAATTATAATATTAAGCATTTAAAAATATAGCATTAATAATCGTGAAACAATTCTCTTTTTAATAGCTAATCGTGACACATTAAACTTGTTTCAAAAATTACTCCATGATATATTGATATTGTGTTTTATTATATATTATGGAATGTAGGAGAAATTAAATGACTGAAACAAAAGAGAGAATTGATTTTAAAGTCATTGATGACATTTTGAAATCATTTGAGTACAAAAAGTCTTACCTTATTGCAATGCTACAAAAGGTACAGGAAGTATACAGATACCTACCTGAAGATGCTATGACATACATTGGTGAACATGTTGAAGGACTTTCACCTGCAACAGTGTATGGTGTTGCAACTTTTTACGCTCAGTTTTCATTGGAACCAAAAGGTAAGTATGAAATTAAAGTTTGCGACGGAACAGCATGCCATGTTCGTGGTTCAATGCCTGTTTTAAATGCAATCAAGAATAAACTAAAATTAAAAGATGGTCAAACTACTTGTGACAACGGTTTATTTTCGTTAGAAATAGTGAGCTGTTTGGGCGCATGCGGTCTTGCACCGGTTTGTGTAATTAACGATAAAGTTTATCCGCAAATGACCTCTGATGCAATCAGTACTATTTTGGACACATTACTTAAAGAGGAGGGGATAAACTAATGGCTTTAAATATTGATATTAAAGAAGAACAAGCTAAGGCGCAAAAACATATTGCAGAACAAGGTTTAAGAGTATTAGTATGCGCAGGTACCGGATGTGTTGCAAATGGTTCTCTTAAAGTTATTGAAAAATTCAGAGAACTTGGTGCTAACGTATCAACTCTTAGTGATTATGACAAAATGACAACAGTTCCTACAGGTTGCCACGGTTTCTGCGAACAAGGTGTATTGGTCATTATTCCTGATAAGCATGTTACATATGTAAAAGTTAAAGAATCAGATGTTGAAGAGATTTTTGAAAGTCATATAAAAAACGGTCAACCTGTTGAAAGACTTTTATATACTGACCCGAAAACAAAAGAACATGTTCATAAAAATGATGATATTAATTTTTATGCAAAACAAACTCGTACAGCATTAAAGAATTGCGGTAAAATCAATGCAGAATCAATAGAAGAGTCTATTGCCGTAAGAGGGTATGAGGCTCTGGCAAAAGTTATAACAGAAAATAATCCTGACGGAGTAATTGACACAATTACAAAATCAGGACTAAGAGGTAGAGGCGGCGGCGGTTTTCCGACCGGTATGAAATGGAAATTTACAGCTGCAAATAAAGGCGGGAAATCATATGTAGTATGTAACGGTGACGAAGGTGATCCGGGAGCATTTATGGACCGTTCAGTTATGGAAGGTGATCCGCATAAGCTACTTGAAGGTATGGCAATTGCAGGTTTTGCAATCGGTGCTGATGAAGCTTACATATATGTTCGTGCAGAATATCCGTTAGCGATTAAACGTTTAAGAAAAGCAATTGCTGACGCAGAAGAAAAGAACTTCTTAGGCAAAAATATTATGGGAAGCGATTTTTCGTTCACTATTCATATCAAAGAAGGAGCAGGTGCATTTGTTTGTGGTGAAGAAACTGCTTTAATAGCTTCAATAGAAGGTGAAAGAGGGATGCCAAGACCAAAACCGCCTTTCCCTGCAAATAAAGGTTTGTTTGGAAGACCTACGTTAATCAATAACGTTGAAACACTTGCAAATGTTCCTTTAATTATACTTAACGGTGCAGAATGGTTCTCATCTATGGGATGTGAAACATCAAAAGGTACAAAAACATTCGCTCTGACAGGTGAAGTTAACAATACAGGTCTTATTGAAGTTCCGATGGGTACAACTTTAAGACAAATTATATTTGATATTGGAGGCGGTATCAGGGGCGGTAAAAGATTCAAAGCTGTTCAAATCGGCGGACCATCAGGCGGCTGCTTAACTGAAGAGCACCTTGATATATCAATGGATTATGATTCCTTAATTAAAGCTGGCGCAATGGTAGGTTCAGGCGGTCTCGTAGTAATGGCAGAAGACACTTGTATGGTAGAAGTTGCCAGATTCTTCATGAACTTTACAAAAAATGAATCCTGCGGTAAGTGTGTTCCTTGCAGAGAAGGCACTAAGAATATGCTTAAAATCTTAGAAAAAATTGTTGCAGGAAAAGGTGAGATGGAAGATTTAGATAGATTAGAACATTTAGCACTGACAGTGAAAGACGGTTCATTATGCGGCTTAGGTAAAACAGCTCCGAATCCTGTTCTATCAACTCTAAAATACTTTAAGGATGAATATATTGCTCACATTCGTGACCACAAATGTCCAGCAGGTGTTTGTACAGCAATGAAGAAAATTTCAATAGATCCTGAAAAATGTAAAGGTTGTACGAAGTGTGCGAGAACTTGTCCTGTTGGAGCAATTGAAGGAACAGTTAAAAATCCTCACAAAATTGATCAATCTAAGTGTATTAAATGTGAGGCTTGTTTGAATGCTTGTCCATTTAAAGCAATAGGAAAAGAATAATTATTACTTGAATCGTAAAACAATATAAATTACGAATCACACAATACAAAATACGTATAATTATTATTTAAAATAAGGAAATATAAAATGACAGAAGATAAAAAAACGTTAATAATTGAAGGCAAAGAGGTTGAGTTCACTAATGAACCAAACTTACTTGAAGTCATAAGAAAAGCAGGCATGAATGTTCCGACCTTATGTTATAGGCCTGATTTAACATCATTTGGCGCTTGCAGAATGTGCGTTGTTGAAGTTGAATATCCAAACGGAAGAAAAATGATTAATTCATCTTGCACAATGCCACCTGAAGCAGGCATAAAAGTACATTTAAATACTGCTAAAGTCAGAAATATCAGAAAGATGGTGCTTGAATTATTACTTGCAAACCATGACAGAGAATGTACGACATGCGATAAATCAGGTTCATGCGAATTACAAAAATATGCGGAAGAATATGGTATAAAACATGTAAAACAATATGCACAACGAGATGTTATGGTTATGCAAGATGAAAGTTCTTGTGCATTGCATAGAGATAATAATAAGTGTATACTTTGCGGAGCATGTGTAAGAGCTTGTAATGAACATCAAGGATTACAAGTGCTTGGTTTTGCTAATAGAGGCAGCAAAACGGTTGTTGAACCAATGGCAGGAAAACCTTTAGCCAAAACAGAATGTATAAACTGCGGTCAATGTGCTGCGGTTTGTCCAACAGGTGCAATTACTATTAATTCCACTCAATTAGATGAAGTTTGGAAAGAAATCACAAATCCTGATAAAAAAGTTGTAGTACAATTTGCACCATCGGTTCGTGTAGCGATTGGTGAGATGTTTGGTCTTGAACCCGGAGTAAATGCTACTAAAAAAATTAATGCAGCACTTCGTAAAATAGGGTTTGATTTGGTTTTTGATACAAACTTCTCTGCAGATCTTACAATTATGGAAGAAGCTCATGAATTTATTGACAGACTTCAAAATAATGGTAAATTACCGTTATTTACATCTTGCTGTCCGGGATGGGTAAGATTCTTAGAAATTCAACACCCTGATATGTTGGAACATCTTTCGAGTTGCAAATCTCCTCAAGGAATGATGGGAAGAATTATTAGAGAGTACGTTCCGCAGTATTATGAAGATATAACCCCTGAAAATTTAGTTAGTGTTTCTATAATGCCTTGTACTGCTAAAAAATACGAAGCAAAAAGAGAACAATTCAAAATGGAAAACGGTAAACAAGAGATTGATTATGTTCTTACAACTCAAGAACTCGGAAGAATGATTAAAGAAGCAGGTATTGACTTCAAAACTCTTGAAGGCGAAGAACCTAATTCTCCATTTGGTAAATATTCAGGAGCCGGTACTATATTTGGTGTTTCAGGTGGTGTTGCGGAAGCTGCCGCACGTACTGCTTACGAAGTAGTTACAGGGGAAACATTACAGAATGTAGTAATTAATGATATGAGAGGCACTAAAAGAGTAAAAACAGTTGAGCTTGATCTAAAAGGTACTAAGATTAAAGTTAAGATTGTTAATACACTTCGTGAAGCCGAAAAATGTATTCGAGAAATAAAAGAAGGCAAAGCTGATTATCAACTTCTTGAAGTAATGGCTTGTCCCGGAGGATGTATTAACGGCGGTGGTCAACCACAAAGCTGCAATGATTCAAATATTAAAGAATTACGCGCTCAAGGTTTATACACTGATGATGCAACAGGTGAATGGAGAAAATCTCATGAGAACCCTGAGATTAAAGCTCTCTATGAAAAACATTTAGAAAAACCGAATTCACATAAAGCACACGAATATTTACATACAACATATGTAAATAAGAGAAATGATTGCTATATATCAGTAGGTGAATAAGAACTATTATTAATAATAGTAGCAATGACAAGCTAAATGCTTGTCATTGCTTTTTATTTAATCAATTAGAGATTACGGTGTAAGTTCATTTATGTTATCATTTATTTATGAAAGATTTGGGAGCTATACTTAAAAATGACATAGATAAAATTGAGCATCAATTAAATAAATTAATTGAATGCAATAATGACTTACTTTATGATATAAAGAAATTTATATCAACAGGCTCCAAAAGAATACGTTCAATAGTAACGTTATTATATTTAAAAGCAAATAACGTACAAATATCAGATGAAATAACAACATTACTATTGTGTATAGAATTAATTCATAATGCATCATTGTTGCATGATGATGTTGTTGATAATTCTGAATTCCGTAGAGGAAGTCGAACAATTTATTCAAAACACAATGCTCACGCTTCTATTCTTTCAGGAGATTACTTGCTATCTTTAGCTATAAAAAGATTACTGGAATTTAATAACATAAGTATTTTAAAAGAATTTGCATCAACAACAGAAGCTATGAGTAAAGCCGAGTTAATTCAACTTTACAACCGTAACAATGATCTACAGCTAGATGATTATATAGATATAATAACAGGTAAAACAGCATCTTTGTTTAAAACATCACTTGCATCTGCTGCAATATTGTCTGATATTGATATTAATAAAGCAAAAAATTTTGGAAAACAGTTTGGCATACTATTCCAGATTAACAATGATATGCAGCCTGAATCAATAAATAATGATAATTTAAATGGAGTAAGTACTATAAAAGATATATTAGGTATTGAAAAAGCAATTATTTTCAAAGATAATTATAAGCAAAAGATAAGAGAGTGTTTAGCTGATATTGAAAACAATATTTATAAACAAAGCATAGAGGATTTAGTAAACAGTTTATGATAGATAAAGATAAAATAAAAGCTTTTATAAAAGAAACAATTGATACTATAGTATTTGTTGTGGTTGCATTAATTCTTATACGATTTTTTATAGCAGAACCCAGATATATACCATCAGGGTCAATGCTACCTACACTAATAGGAAGACCCGGATTTTTTGGTAACGGGGACAGAATTGTAGTTGAAAAATTATCAAAATATCCAAATATCTTTAAAACACATCATTTTGAAAATACTCCAAAACGTGGTGACATAATGATTTTTTATCCGCCGTTTGTAAAGTTGAATACAGATCCTATATCAGTATTTAGCAGACTTACAGGATTCTTTTGTAAAGACATTGCTTATATAAAACGTGTCATTGGTTTACCAGGAGAAAAATTAGAAATAAAACGTGCTGAAAACGGTTCTACGAAAGTTTATATTAATGATAAACCGCTTGAAGAGAATTATATTCTAAGTGAATTTGATTACAATGAATGCAAACCTGATATGAACTGCGGACCACTGGTAATACCGGAAGGCAGCTATTTTATGATGGGTGATAACAGAGGTAATTCGTGGGATAGCAGATACTGGGGACCTCTTCCAAAAGAAAGATTTATAGGCAGAGCAGTATTTATATTCTACCCGCTTAACCGAATCAGAATATTGGGAGATAAATAGTTGCTTTCTAATGGAGATAAACTTGGAGCTTTTATTGTCCCAACCGGAGTTGGAGCATCGATTGGAGGATTTGCCGGTGATGCAAGCAGATGGGCAAGAGAACTCTCTAAAAAGTGCAAGTTAATTGTTAACCCTAACGTCGTTAATGCAGCTTGTTTTTCCGGTATAAATGAAAACATGTATTACGTCGAAGGATATACTCTAGATAACTTTTTTAGAGGTAATTGTTGCTTATTACCGTCACGTGACAATAAAATCGGTATTGTATTTGATAAATCAATATCACAAAGTGTTTTAAATATTCATCTAAACACAATTAATGCAGTTAAAACAGTATATGGAATTAATATAATCGGTTATGAGATTACAGAAAAACCTGTCAATGTAAGCTTTTTTATCAATGAATCAGAAATATCGATGGGCAATGTCGGCAATCTTGAAACAATCAAGTTATCATCCGAAAAACTTATAAAACAAGGAGCGGAAGCAATTGCTATAGTATGTGCATTTCCCGAAGAAGAGAGTGAAGATTATTCAAATGGGATTGGTGTTGATCCGGTTGGTGGAGTAGAAGCAATAATTTCACATTACATATCAAAAGAATTAAAAATTCCATGCGCACATTCACCTGCTTTTGAAAATATTGAGATTTCAACAGAGATTGTAGATGCAAGATGTTCTGCAGAATATATCACACCTACTTTTTTACCTTGTATTCTAATAGGATTAAATCAAGCACCAAAAATTACAAAAAAAGACGGTATAACTATCAATGATTTAGATTTTTTAGTAATGCCATATAATTCACTTGGCGGAATTCCTGTTTTTGAAGCAGAAAAAAGGAATATACCGATTTATGCAATAAAAGAAAATTCTACTGTCCTTGATGTTACTTCTTATAAGCTGAATTGCAATGTGCATAATTTATATTCGTATTCAGATTTAATTGAGATATTAAATTAAATATTATTTTTCAAATAAAACTTCTTTCATGCACTCAAGAGCAATGTCTGTAACAAAATCCATATCCTCTTTTTCTATAATTAAAGGAGGATTAAAATATATAACATCACCTAATGGTCGCAAAATAACTCCTTTTTGTAAAGCTTTTTTATATATTTGGTAACCAGTTCTTTTTGCAGAGTCCATAGGTTCTTTAGTCTCCCTATTTTTTACAAGCTCGATTGCATTAATTAAACCTATAGAACGAACTTCACCAACGTTATCAAGCTGTAAAAACTTTTCTTTAATAATTTTATTAAAATATTTAGCTTTGTCTTGAGCTTTTTCAATGATATACTCGTCTTCAAGTATATTGAGCACCTCAATTGCTGCTGAACAAGCTAGTGGGTTTCCTGAATAGGTATGAGAATGCATAAATGCTTTTCCTTTTAGATAATCGTCATAAAAAGCATCATATATTTTTTGAGTTGTTACTGCGATTGCCATAGGCATATATCCACCTGTTAACCCCTTAGATAAGCACATTATATCAGGTGTAACATTAGCATAATCAAATGCAAAAAACTTTCCGGTTCTGCCATATCCGGTAGCAATTTCATCAGCTATTAAATGAACATTGTATTTATCACATAATTGCCTTAATTTTTTTAAATAAAGCGGAGGATAAATCTTCATACCTGCAGAGCCTTGAAGTAAAGGCTCAACAATTATTGCAGCAGTTTCATTTCCGTATTTTTCAAAAGCGTTTTCTGCTTGTTCAAAACATTCGCAGCTGCAGTTATCCCGACATTTATTATAAGGACATCGGTAACAATCCAAACCGTTTATACGCACTACATCCAATAACAGTGGCTTATATAATTCAGAATATAAGTCAACACCGCCGACAGAGAGTGCTGCGAGAGTTTCACCATGATATGCATCATTTAAAGCCATAAAACGTTTTTTTTGCGGATTGTCTGTTTGATAATGATATTGAAAACTCATTTTTAATCCCATTTCAATTGCGGATGATCCATTATCTGCAAAATTAAATTTACATAAACCCTTTGGTAAAACCTTAATCAGTTTTTGGCATAATGTAATTGCGGTTTTATGAGTAAAATTTGCAAAAATAACATGTTCTAAAGTATCCACTTGTTTTTTTATTGCAGCATTAATTCGCGGATGACAATGACCTAAAAGATTACACCACCATGAACTTATAACATCTTTATAACACTTACCGTTTATATCATACAAATTTATACCGCTTCCCTTTTCAACAACAATCGGTGGAAGTGTTTCATAATCCTTCATTTGTGAACAAGGGTGCCATATATATTTTAAATCTTCATTTTGCCAGTCCATTATATTAATCTCCCAAAATACTATTGTTAATTATTTACTTAATTTAAAACATTTCATTTTATTTAATTTTAAAAGAGCTGTATATGTAGGTAAAATCGTTATATCGCAATCTGCTGAGCGTGCCACGTAATTTACTGCTTCATTTATATCAGATATAATTTTAATTTTATCAGCATTTATATCTGCATACTTTAATCTAAGTGCCATATCATTAGCTCTGATTCCTGATACTACAATTTCATGTTTTACGTCTTTAAGTAATGAAAAATCTACATCCCACAACCAAGAAACATCGCGTCCGTCAGCATAATTATCATTTATAATTATCAAAAGATTGGAATCTTTTGAAACTGTTTTTAAAACTTCATTTGCTCCAATCGGATTCTTTATTAGCTGTATAAGTGTTTTCTTAGAATTCAAATATTTAACTTCACTTCTGCCGAACGCAACTTTAAATGTTTTTATGTTTTTTTGCAATTCTGATACATCAAACCCTAATTCTAAACAAACTGCTAAAGCTCCTAATGCATTATATGCATTAAACAGACCAACCAGCGGAATCTCGAATTTATTACCGTCAATTAGCAAAACAGAATGATCATTGTATAATATAACATCAGCTTTGTACTTTGGTTCAGGTCTTTTCATACCGCATTCACAATAATAATGACCTTGCTGAGCGTAGAATTTTTTTGTGTAACT
>CADBTL010000103.1 GCA_902797575.1 uncultured bacterium | reverse complement strand
GCACCTAGTCTGACTTTCACACACCTAAGGTCGGATTTGAAAAAGTTCGAAAAATTGTCATTTTTCGACTTTTTCCGCATCCTCTATAAATCGTGTATTGTTGTGTTTTTCAGTAAAATGTTATTTTGCTTAAAATTTTTTAGAATGCCTTAACCAAAAATATTTTTATGCTATTATCTAAACGCTCAATTCGCTTGACATAATGATAGTCAGCTGGTGATGTTAAGATTAATACGACAGCAGGAGCTTTTCCGGTCATTTTTGAGTAGTATAATGATTGTCCGATACTTTCTGCCCATTTTTTTGCGAAATCGAATTCTATGGCATAGTCTTTTGTTAAGCAATCAACTCTTGTCATATCCCATAGAACTGCTTCTTTTCTTCCAAAATCAGGTGTACACCACTGATTAACATAATATGATTCTACTTGATTAGGCATCATCGTCTGAGTTTCATACCATTTTTGAGGTACGTAATTTAATCCTATATAATAAATTCCTGTTGCCATTAGTATAAAGGTAATGCCAAAGCTTATAATTTTATTCTTACCAAGTTTTTCTTTGTTCTTTTTTTTTGCCATTAATAGTTTGAACTCCGTTCGTCTACAACTTGTTCAAATTGCCTAAAAATGTCGTTGCCGACTAATTGTTCAAGTTGTGAACGTTTCTCAAAAAAGTTGCCGCGAGCTTTTACTTGTTCATCAATTGCTTCTCTATAGAAAGTATCAGTCACAAGCATAACTTCTTTTTTTAGTGACTGAGCTCGTTTATAATTAGCTTCTCTATCTTTAACCATTTTAGATGTCGTGTTATACAATAAGCGTGCTGTCATATAATCATAATAACAATCTACGACTTTTTGTTGCAGTTCATCGACTTTTCTTACAAGAATTATCATATCAGCATCAGTAACTTGCGTGTATTTATAGTTAAGAGCCTTGTTATCCTGAGACATTATGCCAAGAGTATTACCGCCTATAAGTGCAGCACTTGCAAGCATCGGATTACCTGTACCTGCACCAAGAAATGTAGACATGCCGGCTATAGTTGATAAAACTTTTTTTACTGCACTATCATCCGGTTTATCTTTATCAGGATTTGATAATTTATATATTGCAAATTTTATAGTATCACTTTTCATTGCTGCACCTTGCCATAAAAGCGATAAATCTTCCAACATGTCGTTATAGTCCATTTCAATAGACTTCGAGATCTCCATTGCGATACTTTTAATACTCAAGTCAGCATATGTAATATTTTCCGATTTCATTTCATTTATAGTAATCGGTTTTATGCTGCTTACGTCATTCCCTGATAAATCTATTTGTGCACTTGTATCAATTTTTGTTTCCGGTTTATCAGTCGTTCCGAAACGATAAAAAATATTCTTTGGTGTTTTAACATCGTTTAATTCTTCCGTAAATGCTGTCGGAAGTGCAATGAAAAGTGAAAATATAAGCAATAACGAAGCTAATTTATTTTTTATCATTATTACCTCCGTTATTTTTTTTCTTAGTTGTTTGTGAATCTTTATATAAGATAGAATCAAAATCGTACTGATACAATTCTAAAGCGTCTACTGCTCGCTTGCCTGCAAGTCTTTGTAATTGTATATGATACTTCTTAGCGGCTTGTTCCAAATTAAGTTCTCTTAATCTCATAGAGTCATATAAAGAAGATGATATTGAAATCTCCAGAACATCATTGCTATCGAGTGCATTTGAATAATTTTTACTATATAAAAGCATTTTTGAACGAGCATCTTTTAGTAGGCTCAATGTATTTTTGTAATTGTAATAAGAGCTTATAAGAGTATCTTGCAAAGCTTCAACCATGCCTGCAAGTTCAATTAATTCCGTATCGGTTAGCGGAGTTTCGGTAGGCATATTTTTTTTGTTTAAAAGACCTTGCGCAAGTCTGCCTGCGGAAAAAGCTGCTGTTTGTACTCCATAATTTGTTCCCATAAGACTTGGTACAAATGATGCTCCTGCAACAATTGCAGAAAGTGTTTTTGCCATAAGAGACGAATGTATTCTTCTTTGTGATTCAGGTGTTGCAAGCTTTTTTAGGGCAAATTCAATAACCTGATTATTTTCAACCGTTCCCTTCCAAAGCAGCTCTAAGTCTTTTAAATCGTGCTCTTTTTGTGTGTCAATCAGAGCCGCTAAGTCTTCTGAATTATTAATAAGCAAAGAACTGTTAATTGTTTTTGTATTATCCTGTATTTCAATTTCAGGTTTTTCAATGTCATTTTTGTCCAGTGTAACAACCTGTCCGCCTATGGCGCCAATTGAAGCCGGCATAAACAATGAACATATTAAGCATACTCCAAAAAATTTCTTCATATTATATATATACTCTAAAGGGCTAAATCTTTCAATTAATATAAATATACGCGGGTAATTTAACGCAGCTTGACAGTATCTATTTACCCCTGCCCCTTTTTCAACTGGCATAGCAGTCGGATGTGGTTGGCTCCATCCTTCCTTTACTTACCCCTTTACCCCTACCCCTTGGCTTCGTCACCCCAAAACTCATCATCATAATATGCGAGTTCAAGATTGCCTAAAATAACTACGTCACCATTTTTAAGCCCGTATTTTTTAAGTTCGTCAAAGACTCCCATGCCTTTTAATATATTTTGTAGTCTGATAACTTGTTCCGTATTGCGTGAATCGGTAACTTTTGCCAGACGATTAATCTTTCCGCCATTAATAATATATGCATCTTTTGCTATTTTATTTATCTCAAAAGCACTATCATCATTATTATAAGCAGCTTCATCTTCTTCTACTTCTATTTCGAATACAGGCTTTGGAATCTCATCTACTTTTTTACTCATAAAGTGAAGTAATTCGTTAATGCCGGCATGAGTAACAGCAGAGATGGGATAAATATCATTTGAAAAAGCTTTAAATTCTTTAACAAAATTATCTAAATCTTCTTTTGAAACTGAATCAATTTTGTTAAGTGCAACTATTTGGTACAGATTCCCCAAGTGTTCTGAGTGTTTTTTTAATTCATTATTAATAATTTTATAATTTTCAATCGGATTTTTAGCCGTTAAATCGATGATGTGTAACAAGAAACGACACCTTTCGACGTGTCTCAAAAACTCATGTCCCAGTCCAACTCCTTCAGAGGCTCCTTCTATGAGTCCGGGAATATCTGCAATTACAAAAGAACCGCCGTCATCTTTTTGAACAACGCCTAAATTTGGTACTAAAGTAGTAAAAGGATAATCTGCGATTTTGGGTTTTGCTGAACTTACAGCAGATATAAATGTGGATTTGCCTGCATTCGGCATTCCAAGCAGTCCAATATCAGCAATTAGCTTTAACTCCAATTCAAGGATTCTTTCTATTCCTGGTTCTCCCGGTTCGCAAAATTGCGGTGCCCTTTTTTGTGCTGTAGCGAATCGTGCATTCCCCCTTCCGCCTCGTCCGCCTTTGGCAATTAATATAGTTTGTTCGTTCTGTGTAAAATCAGCTATAATTTTTCCTGATTTTGTATCACGAACCAAAGTTCCAAGCGGAACTCTTATATATAAATCTTTTGCACAAGCTCCGTGCATTCCTTTTATACCACCGTTTTCTCCCGAAAGAGCTTTGTAAACAGATTTAATCTTAAAATCTAAAAGAGTTGACATATTTTCATCGGCAACAAAATAAATATCTCCTCCGCGTCCGCCATCACCGCCTGCAGGCCCGCCTTTATCAACATATTTTTCTCTGCGCCAGGCTACCATGCCGTTGCCGCCATGACCTGAGATTACACGAACTTTAGCTTTATCAAGGAATTTTACCATTTTATTTAATATTTACCCCTTATTTAGTTGAATCAATTAATTGATTATATATCTTAGTGATATTATTATTTGTAGAATAAAAGTCAGATTCTATAATATTTTTTGATGTTAAAAATTTCATTAACATTCTTATCGGATGATATTTAGCAAAACCTGAAAATGAAAAATATTCAGACTCGCCTGTTTTATGATTAAACAATTTTGCATGAGTTAGTTTACCATATGTATTCAAAGCATCAATATCAAGTTCGGTTATTTCTATCGCATGCCCGGTATTATTATTGGTAAATTTATCTAAATAGCTTTTGAAAATTTTTGTATTTGCACCTTCTTCTCTATCCCAAAGTGTTCGAAAATATCCGTTTTTATCATTAATAAAATGGGCATTGAAAGTGGTTTTGTTATTTATTGTTTGTACCTTTTGAATTTTCATTATAATATCAAGCTACCTTTGTATTACAATGCTACTATGAACAAGATTAAAAATACATTATTTTCAAACATTCCCGTAACAATTGATAATAATTTGCACTTTATTCAAAATTAATCCATTCATTGCTTGATGAAGAAAAGTTATACAGTGATTGATAAATTAAGTTATCAGGTAAAATGTCTAAGTTCATTTTATTATAATAATTTTGCATTAAAATTTTTTTTATTTTGTTCCAACCAAATTTATTTTTGCAGAAAAAATTTTTTGTTATTAAGTTATATTTTATAGATTTTGTTGATTGAACTTTTTTCGCAATTTTATCAATTTCAGAAGGTGAAAAGTCTTCCAATACCCATTCTATGCGTATGTTATTGTAATAAATGCAAATATGTTGATGTCCAATATATATGTTCTTTGGTATTTTGTAAGAATTGTGTTTGTAAAAGTCTGGTTTCATAAATTTAATTTTAATTATTAAATATATTTATTGATTTGTCAATTGTTATATTGATTAATGAATAAATATATCAAAAATAATTATAATTATTTGTATGGGTAAAATAGCTAATGAGATAAAGAATTTAACAAATGATAGAGATATGACATTGAAAGAACTTGCTTGCAAAATAGGGGAAGTTCAGAATAAAAATTATTCCCTAGCAAGTTTATCTCAGAAATTACGAAAAGAAACAATCTCATACAAAGAAATAAAGCTAATAGCAAAAATATTGGGGTATAAAATAACATTTGTTGACGTATTAAGAGGAAATAAACAATAAATTAAGATAAAGTATAGTACTATTGCATACCCCGTTTTTGTGTTTGTAATAGAATGTAATTATGAACAAAGTTAAAAATACATTATTTTCAAATAAACTCGTAACAATTGATAATAATTCATTAATTATGGCAATTGAATCAAGCTGTGACGAAACCGCTTGTGCGATTGTAAAAGGCGGTCGAGAGGTTATTTCAAATGTTGTTGCGTCGCAAATAAAAATCCATGAAGAATACGGCGGTGTTATACCTGAAATTGCTGCAAGAGAACATCTTGAAGCGATTAATGTTGTAATTGATGAAGCTTTTAAGCAAGCAGGTGTAAATGGAGAGCAAATTTCGGCTTTCGCCGGAACTGTTGGCCCAGGATTAGTAGGTTGTTTACTTGTAGGTATGAATGCTGCAAAATCTCTGGCTCTTGCTTATGACAAGCCTTTTATTGGTGTGAATCACTTGAATGCTCACCTTGCGGCAAATTTTATAGATACTGATTTAGAACCGCCATTTATTGCACTCCTTGTAAGCGGCGGACATACCCAAATTATTAGAGTTAACTCATATTCTGATATGGAGATAATAGGCGAAACAATCGATGATGCAGTCGGTGAAGCCTACGATAAAGTCGCACGTCTTATAGGACTGCCTTATCCCGGAGGACCAAAGCTTGATAAACTGGCTCAAGAAGGAAATCCTTATGCGTTCAAACTACCTGAATCAAAAGTTGGCGGATATGATTTTAGTTTTTCCGGTCTAAAGACAGCGTCTTTACGACTTGTAAAATCATTTACCGACAAGAATATACCGCTGCCTTTGGAAGATATTTGTGCAAGTTTTCAGGAATGCGTTTCAGCTACTTTATATAAAAAAGTAAAACACGCACTTGAGGAAAATAACTATAAACAAGTTGTTCTGGCTGGCGGTGTAGCAGCTAATTCTGAAATACGTAAAAAGATATTCAGTCTCAAAGAATTCGGCTATAATGTATATGCTCCCCAGATGAAATACTGTACCGACAATGCTTCTATGGTAGCCTCAGCAGCATACTTCTTTGATGGCAAAAATTCCACATTTGATAACATAGATGTAGAAGTATTCTCCCGAATCAAGGGGTAAAGGGGTAATGATATCTACCTAGTGTGCAAGCCATCTATGCCCTATCCAAGCAAAAGGATCATCCCAAAAACTTGGGCATGTGTGCTGTTTTGCTTTAGGTTGAGTATTTGTTGAATGAGTAGCTTTTTGTGGTTTGGGTAAGCTAAAAGTCATCCAGTAATTGCCTTCTTCCAAGTCTAAATTTTTGTTATTTTTTGTATGATATTGTATTTCATATCTTTTATTTGTTTCATCAAAATTGATATTTAATATAGATTTCGGTGCAGCACCCATTTTAAAGTTTTCGTACAATTGAGCTAAATCAGCTGTGGATATTTCAGTCTTTCCATCGCTATTACTACTAGATGCAACTATGCTTAGAATGTTCAAGGCATCATGAGAAGTTGGAATTATTTCTTTATCTTTGTATTTGTAACCGCCAATTACGTCGGAACAGTTTACAGAATTACCATTCTTTTTAACGTCTATTCTTCTCCTTTCATATGTTATATACATATTATTTTTAAACGTAAAACTAGAATTTGAATTTAAATTGCCAACTTTAACTGTAGGTTCGCCCATATTATTTCTCCTTTTTATACTCTATGTATATATAAAGTATTTCATAAAGAAATAATTGCCTTTTTGGAAATAAATTATTAAGATTTGTTAAGCAAATTTTAATATTTGTAATGGTACAATGTAGGAATCGTAATATTTATAGTATTTTTCTTCTTATCTTCAGGTGTGAGTTGTTTTTGATATTCAGTATATTTTTTTGCCAATTCTTTTTCTTCAGGAGTTTGTTTTGTGAATGCTTTAAAAATCCTATATACCAGACTTCTCCCCAGTGCCACAAGTACTACAGATAGAGGTGCATTGTTAAAATGTATATTAGGCAATGTTTTGCATGTCTCAAAGTCTTTAACAGCAATTTTTGCAAACTCTCTTTGTATATTTCTGGCTTCTCGATACTTACCATCCCAAATAGCAAGATTGCGTTGTTTACTTAATTCAAACATCTTTGCTGCATTTATAGCAGCATCCATCGTTTTATATGTAATCTTAAAATCCATAGCTTTATTATACAACAATTAATCACAAATAAACAATTTTTTATGTTATTAATGCTTGTTATAGCCGATTAAATCTTTAATTACTTCTCCTGCGATAATAAGTCCGACAACTGACGGAACAAATGCATTACTCCCAGGAATCTGATGCTTTACTGTGCATTTTCTTGTATCAGGAGGACAAACGCAATTAGATTTACAACTTATTGACATATCTTCAATAGGCTTGATTGGCGGTTCTTTTGAATAAACTACTTTTACACCGCTAATTTTGCGTTTCTTTAACTCTGTTCTGATTACTCTTGCAAGCGGACAAACAGAAGTTTTTGAAATGTCTGTAACTTCAAACTTTGTCGGATCCATTTTATTGCCTGCGCCCATAGAAGATATTATCGGAACGTTATATTCTTTTGCTTTCTCTATTAAAGAAAGTTTGCCTACGACTGTATCTATTGCATCAACTACATAGTCATACTTGCTAAAATCAAATTGGTTTGATGTTTCAGGAGTATAAAACATTTGGTATGTGTTAACTTTTATATCCGGATTAATATCTAAAATTCTTTCTTTAGCTATATCAACCTTATATTTACCAATAGTTTTTCTTGTTGCATAAATTTGTCTGTTTATGTTAGTTAAGCAGACTTTATCATCATCAATGATGTCAATTTCGCCAAGTCCGCTTCTGACTAATGCCTCTACTGTATAACCTCCGACACCTCCGATTCCGAATACAGCAACTCTTGAATCGGAAAGTTTTTCAATCCCTTCTTTACCTATTAAAAGCTGTGTTCTTGAAAATTGATTAAGCATTGTTGAGTCCTTTTTAGTATTTTATTATAAATTCTATTTTAATAAAAAATATCTTATTAAAAAAGTGTTTTTTATTTGTAATTCTGAAAATCTTTTTTTAGCATATAAAATTCCTTTATGATAGAATTAGTATATGAAAAAACCTGAATTATTAATGCCTGCCGGCAATGTGGAAAAATTAAAATATGCAATAAAATATGGTGCAGATGCAGTTTATCTTGGGGTTGTTGACTTTAGCCTCAGGGCTATGCGAAAAGGTGAACTTATCACAATGGAAAATCTTAAAACGGCCATTGATACTGCTCATAAAATGAGTGCAAAAGCATATTTGACGCTTAATATTTTTGGATTTAATTCTGATATTAAGGCATTGGAATCTTGTATGGATAAAATTGCTGATTCTAATCCTGATGCACTTATTATAAGTGATCCCGGAATTATGAGACTTGCGCAAAAATATATGCCTAAAACTCCTTTGCATGTTTCAACTCAGGCAAATATACTTAACTATGAAGCTGTTAAATTTTGGCAGGATATCGGTGCAACCCGTTGTATTTTAGCCAGAGAACTTCCTATAAAGGATGTTGCGGAAATAAAACAAAAAGTACCTGAAATGGAGTTAGAGTGCTTTATTCATGGTGCGCAATGTGTATCATTCTCGGGAAGATGTTTGTTAAGTGATTATATGACAAACGGAGAAAGAAAAGCTAACTCCGGTAATTGTTCTCAACCTTGCAGATGGAGCTATAAGTTATTGGAAGAAACACGCCCTAATGAGTATCAGGAAATCGTTCAAGATGATAAAGGTACTCACATTCTTTCTACAAAAGACTTATGCTTAGTTAAGCATATAAAAGAAATGATAGAAGCGGGAATTGATTCATTTAAAGTAGAAGGAAGAACCAAAAGTTTGTATTATGTTTCTGCTGTTGCTAAAGCTTATAGAGAAGCAATAGATGTTGTTCTAAAGAATCCGAATACTAATATGGAACCGTATTTTCAAGAATTGTTAAAAGTTGGTAACAGAGGTTATACAACAGGATTCTATTTAGGTGATGGAGAATATCCGTCAGACGGGTATAGCTATGATATATCAAAAGGTTTAGCAGGTGCAGACTTTTTGTGTGAGATATGGGACAAAGAAGGCGATTATTATAAAATTAAAACAAAAAATAAATTCTTTAAAAATGAAGATATAGAGATAATAACCCCGTCAGAAAAATTTGTAACTCAAGTCATAGAGATAAAAGACTTAAACGGTGAAGAACAAGAACTTGCAAATACAAACCATGAACTATTGGTGAAGTTTACAAAAGAACCAAAAGAATATAAGTGGGCACTTGTTCGTACAGTCGGTATAAAGGGCGGAGTGAATGAAAATCAGAGGTGTGAATGTTCTTAAAACCTGATTATAATTTAAAAAATGTATACGAGATTGATTTTCAAGAGTTAAAAGCTCAAGGTATAAAATGTGTCATGTTTGATTTAGATTCAACGGTTATGGTTTCTAAGTCAGCGTCTTTTCTTCCTGAAACTGTTGAATGGTTTAATACATTTATTCGTGATTTTGAAGTTGCAATTATTTCAAATAATCCAAATAAAAAATACATAGAATCAGCATCTAAAATCGCTCCTTGCCGAGTGATAGGTGACGCAAAGAAACCAAATCCGGATATCATGCGTAATTATTTAGAGTCTGTCGGAATAGAACCGTCACAAGCTGTAATGGTTGGAGATAGACCGCTTACTGATATTCTTGCAGGAAAAAAGCTCGGATGTAAAACAATCTTAGTTGGTTCAATAAATCCTAATGAAAATCTTTTGACACAATGGGTTCGGAAATTGGAAAGAATTACAATAAAAAAGTCATAAACCGTTTATTTGTATGAGGATTACTTTTTTAGTCATGGCTAAAATAATATAGTATATTTTATCTCAATATAATAAAAAGGTTTTTAGATGTCTAATTTTAATATTCCATATTTGATAGAACGAGATGGCCAAATTGAGTTTTTCAATAATTACAGAATTTCAACTGATAATGATGATTCTGTTTTAGTTGATTATACTGATGGCGTGTATAACGGTAATATATTTGAATTTAAATTGAATATAAATAATTTAAATAAAACTTTATTTCAAGCCATAAAGTATCTTTCAAAGCTAAGAATCAAGGGACAATCAGTTCCTGCAACTATTTTACTGATAGATTTAAATTTGACTACGGCTTATGTTTTTAAGTCTATAGACTACAAAAATGATATACAGAAAGTTTATTCCGGCGCTTCCTCCAGAGATAATGACAATTTTGTATCAAAGCCGTATTTAGAAAAATTAGATTACAGTAAAATTGAAGATTCTGCAAAATTAAAAAAAATATTAAAAGGTCGGAAAAAATATCCGGATGAATTGTATATGCCAATTGATATTGATGAAAATTGCATTATAGGATGGGCATCAAGATATTATGCAGAAAACCCGAAAGCAAATAAAGGGGAATTTTTAGGCGATGAATCTGGAACAGCTGTTAATATAAAAGGTGAAATCAGACAGCCTCGTTATTTTAAAGGTTTAATAAATCCTTATAAAGGTAAAACCAATGAAAAATTTAAATACCTTATGGATTGTTTAAATGATAAACTTTCCAAAAAAGATTTAGGGGCTTTTTATACGCCTATGTTATATGCCAAAAAAGCTGCAGAATTGGTTTTACGTGCTGTTAATGATATTCCTGACGGGAATGATTACATAATACTTGATAGGTGTGCGGGAACGGGAAATCTTGAGTCTGCACTTGTAGGAATTAATGATAAAAACGGCGATGAGCTTATAGAGCATTGTGTAGTTTCAACGTATGAATATTATGAATATAAAGTGCTGGAAGAAAGAATCGGAGATAAGGTGCGAGATATAATACCTCCCAGTGAAGCAAATGTAATATATGAAAACGGTAAAGTTGCTAACGCTGATGCATTAAGTGAAGATTTTCTAAATAATCCTATAATCAGAAGTTATATTGATAATCCCAAATGTACTGTAATACTTTTTGAAAATCCGCCTTATCAGGACAGTTCTGCAATTACATATAATGAAGAAGACGGTACGCGAGGACGGACACAGAGAAAAGAAACGTATATTTGTAAAAAATATAAAGAAGCTTTAGAGACATTCAATGAATCAAAAGGTTCTTTCAGAGAAATATCAAATTTGTTTATTTGGTCAGGTTTTCAGTATTTTTTAAGACAACCTTCCGACGCTTATGTTGTTTTTTCCCCAATAAAATATTGGAAAACAATAGGACTTGGCGAGAAAAAATTTGAAAGCGGTTTTCTTTTTAATCGTTATCATTTTCATGCAACAGAGAGTACAATAAGCTGTATTTTATGGAAAAATATTCCTGATTCAGTTGAACAATTAGTATTAGAACCATATGATATTAAAGACGGTAAAACAGAACAGCTTAAACCTGTTACTGTAAGAAAGGTTCACAAAACATTTATTCCGTTTTATGATAAACGTAAATTTTCTGATGATGTTGAATCAGTTAATTACTGCGGACGCGACGGAGAGCTCGATTTAGCTCATAAAAAAGACGGACAAAGTATTGATAATGATAATATTATTGCGTATGTAAGAACAATAAATTACAGTCCGGATGCAATGAATCGTATTATGACAAGACAAATGTATTTTGGTGCAAGAGGATATTATTTAAGGTCAGATAATTATTTAACGAAGTTGCCTTTGTTTGCTGCAAAGCTTGTACCTTTTGATTTTTGGTATGAAAAGGATTTATACTATAATTCATCTGACGGTGGTGATAAATATACTAAAGATAAAGAGTTTTTAAAATCATGTTTTATCTTTGTATGTTTGTCAAACCAAAACAAGTGCTTGTCCTTTAACGGCATTGACAGACATTATTACAGGAATGAACTTTGTTTTGATAATGGAACGTTAGCATCTAATGAGCTTAGAAACTTCGCAATAGATTCGGATGAAAAAGAGCTGCTTGAAATTTGGCACAATGTTTTAAATGAAGCGAAAAAATCTGAATTATATAATCCAAAATATTCATACGGCGTGTATCAAATTTCAAAACAATTGAATACCTTTCAAAAAACAGGCATTGGAAGAAAACAAAAGAAAATATATGACAACCCTATTTTAAACGGATTTTTAGAAACACTAAAAGTTAAATTAAAAATTTATTATAAGACTCATATCTTTAATAAAATGTTTCAATATGAATTAATTAAATAATATTTATCGTAATTATAATTATATAAATTGGTTGTTAGACTTTGAACTAAGTCGTTAATGCAATTAAAAAATTTGTGTTTTATATCATACTTTTTTAAAAGGGAGTTATTGATATGAAATTCGAAAAATCAGAAACACTGCAATGTTTAATAAACGCATTTACGGGAGAATCACAAGCTAGAAATAAGTATACATTCTATGCTAAAATTGCAAAAAAGGAAGAATTATCTGTTATAGCTGATGTATTCTTAGAAACAGCAGATAATGAAAAAGAACATGCAAAACTTTTTTATGATAATATTCCAAACGGGTTTTATACTCCAAATGCAATTTATCCGTATTATTTAGGCTCGACATATGAGAATCTCATTTCAGCATGTAAAGCAGAGCGTGATGAATGGGAAAATGTATATAAATATGCTGCACAAACCGCTAAAGCAGAAGGATTTGATGAAATATCTCTTCTTTTTAGCAATATTGCAGGAATCGAAAAAAGGCATTCTCATCGTTTTTCTATATTGGCAGAACAGCTAAAAAATGAATCACTTTACAAAAAAGAAGAGATCTCTCAATGGATATGTACGGAATGCGGATATACGCATATAGGCAAAGAAGCACCATGTAAATGTCCGGTGTGTTCACATGAGCAAGGCTATTTTAAGTTGTTTTATGAAAAATATTAAATATTAGAGTTTGCGGAAAAATTAAAATTTTCCCTGCAAACTCTGGGGAACGGTTTCAAGCCAGACTACGTGCGTCTTGGATTATTCGGGGTGTCGGCACTCTGCCGAACAAAAACATCCAGTGAATGTTTTTGTGAGAGGTAAAACG
>CADBTL010000102.1 GCA_902797575.1 uncultured bacterium | reverse complement strand
AGCATATAAATAAATTGGAGCCTGAATTTGCAAAATTAACAGATGAGGAGTTAAAAGCAAAAACAGCAGAATTTAAAGAAATTTTGGCAAAACGTCCAAAATCCGATAACGAAAAAGCTGATAGAATTTTAGAAAAGGAAGCTTTAGATAAAATTCTTCCGGAGGCATTTGCAACTGTTCGTGAAGCAGGTAAACGTGTTTTAAATATGCGTCATTTTGATGTGCAGTTAATAGGTGCATACTTTTTGCATAACGGTCACATTGCAGAGATGAGAACAGGTGAAGGAAAAACTCTTGTTGCAACACTTGCTGCATATTTAAATGCTCTGACCGGAAAAGGTGTTCACGTAGTTACTGTTAACGATTATCTTGCAAAACGTGACAGCGAATGGATGGGTAAAATATACAAGTTTTTGGGTTTGACAGTAGGTGTTATACTTTCAAATCAGCATGATGCAGATGAATTTAATCGTAAACGTGCAGCATATGCTTGTGATATTACTTACGGAACTAATAATGAATTCGGATTCGACTATTTACGTGACAACATGGCACCTTCAAAAGAAAATCTTGTTCAAAGACCGTTCAATTATGCCATTATCGATGAAGTCGACAGTATTTTAATAGATGAAGCAAGAACTCCTCTAATTATAAGCGGAAGAGTAGAAAAATCCGCTGATACGTATACTTTAATGGCAAAGGTTGCGCCTCAGCTTGAAAAAGACAAAGATTATGAAGTTGATGAAAAAAACAAAAACGTCATTTTTACCGAAGATGGTATTGATAGAGCACAAGAAATCATTGGGTGCAAAGATTTATTTGACATAAATGTTCAATATGCACATGATTTATTGAATGCACTTAAAGCTAAGGAATTGTTTATTAAAGATACTGATTATGTGGTAAAAGACGGTGAAGTTATAATTGTAGACGAGTTTACAGGTCGTATGATGCCGGGACGTCGTTGGTCTGACGGTTTACATCAGGCTATCGAAGCAAAAGAAGGAGTTGAGATTCAAGATGAAACTCAAACATTAGCAAGTATAACTTTCCAAAACTTATTCAGACTTTATCCTAAGCTTTCAGGTATGACCGGTACCGCTATGACAGAAGAAGCGGAGTTTGGTAAAATTTATAACTTGGAAGTAACTGCTATACCGACCAATAAGCCTGATATAAGAATTAACTATCCTGATGTAATCTACAAAAACGAACGTGCAAAGTACAATGCGGTTGTTAACGATATTGTTGAACAAAATAAAATAGGTCGTCCTGTTCTTGTAGGTACAGTAAGTATCGAAAAATCAGAATATATTTCTACATTGCTTCAAAGAAAAGGAATTAAACATAACGTTTTAAATGCAAAACAACATGAAAGAGAAGCATATATAATTGCACAAGCAGGAAGAGTCGGTGCGGTAACAATTGCTACAAATATGGCAGGTCGTGGTACTGATATTCTATTGGGTGGTAATGCAGAATTTTTAGCTAAAGAAGAACTTGAAAAAATGGGTGTATCTCCGGAGCATGAAAATTATGAAACATTAAAAAATCAAGCATTAGAAAGAGCCCGAATTATAACAGAAGAAGAGCATGCAAAAGTTGTTGAACTTGGCGGATTACACGTTATAGGTACAGAAAGACACGAATCACGACGTATAGATAATCAGCTGAGAGGTCGTGCAGCTCGACAGGGAGATCCCGGTTCTACAAGATTTTTCTTATCTTTAGAAGATAACTTAATGAGAATATTTGGCGGTGATAAAATTGCTGGCTTAATGGCAATGTTGCAAGTTGATGAAAATATGGCAATTGAATCAAAATTGATTACACGTCAAATACAATCCGCCCAAAAGAAAGTCGAAACATATCATTTTGATATTCGTAAGAACGTACTTCAATATGACGATGTTATGAATATTCAAAGAGAAAAATTCTACGCTCAAAGAAGAAAAGTTCTTGAAGGCAAAGATTTAAGAAGTGATATTGAATATATGATTGATAAAGAAATAGATAGACTTTTAAAATCATATATTACACCGGAAATGAATCCGGAAGAATATATTTATGAGGATTTAAAAACGCTTATTAGTGAATTGCACTCTGTTATTCCGCAACTTTCATATATTAAGATTGATGATATAAAAAATGTTCGTTATCACAAAATATATGACATGATTAGAGATGCTGCTCAAAAAGCATATAAAGAACACGAAGAAGAAATTGTCAGCTTTTTTAATACAATATCTGCTCAATATGACCCTGAATTTGTTCCTCAGGAAATTTTTGGTTCTGATAACGTAATGCGTTCATTAGAGAGAGATATTTTACTAAGAGTTGTAGATAATCAATGGATAGATCATTTACATAATATAGATATGCTCAAAGATGGCATAGGGCTTCGTGCATACGGTCAAAAAGATCCTCTGATTGAATACAAAAAAGAAGCATATGACTTGTTTAACAAAATGATGTACGAAATTCAATCAAATACAGTTCGTTATATTTTCCGTGCAAAATTTGGTATTCAATTTGTATCTGATGACGGCAGTGTTGAAGTCGTAGAAGGTTAAAATTTTAATTAGCCAAGACTCTGCTTGTAAATTGATTTACATAAAAAAATTGTTATAATGGAACTATGGACGGATTCAATGTAGGCAGAATATTATCGGGTACAGGTAATTCGGAATTATACCTCAAAAAAATTAAACAAGGTGAGGTTAATCAAGGTTCCGGCAGTTTTAATTCTGCGTTCTCACAAACAAAAGCAGATACTACAAGTGCGTTGAATAGTTTAACAGCTATGACTCAAATGCTTCAAATGAATCAACTTGCAAATATGGATAGATCTGTATTTATAAAGAATCTGTTGGGCTTACCGCAAACACTGTCAGAATTGTTAAAAGCAGCTTTAGGCAATAAACAACTTAATAATATCGGGCAAGATGTTGCCAATAATCAAAGAGTATTAGCTGAACTTTTTGATGAGACAACAGAGTTCGATGCGGCTAAAATCCAAAATCTTATAAATCAACAGAACGCTCAAGCTGCACAGCAAAAGGATGCAGCTGCATTGATTTTTGGCGGTTTATTAAACATGTCCAATGTATCAGAACTTATTTTAAAAAACAGTAAACAAGCAGTTGCCGGTCTTATTAGTGCTATGGCATCAGCATCAAAAACAGGAATGACAAATGAACAAATTGCTCAAACATTAAGCGTTTTGAATTCGTGTATTGCTTTGGCAGAATCAGGTGACGCAAATCAAACACTTAAGAGCTTGATGCTTTTATATCTGCCTTGGCTGCCACTTAACGAAGGAGTAGGTTTTGACATGGAAATCGAAACTGATAGCGGCGAATCTGATTCAAATAATTCTAAACTGACAGTATTAATTCAAACAAAAAATTACGGTAACGTGAAAGGTATATTTATTCTGACTACATCAAACTCTGTAGATATTCTTGTTACCTGCGCACCTATGTTTCCAAAAACACTATTGCTGCAGAAACTAAAAGAGGAAAGTTCTGCTCACGCAATGACCGCAACAATTGATATAGAAGAAATTGAACCTAAAAAAGAAGAAAACAAAGAAAATCAAGAAACAAAGGTTAATTTGTCAGCTACAAATGAGTTAAATCCATATTTATTATTGATGGCGCATGCATTTATTCGTTACACAATTCAGTTTGATTCAAATGCTATAATTGAAAAAAATACAGGTGATGAAAACAAAAACGCTTAAATATTAGAGCTTTTATACCGCAAATAAACATGATATAATGTACATAAAGGAGCCAATTTGGTGGTTAAAGATTTAGAAAATTACAATAAAAAAATAGCAACATTTATTGTTGCATCTATTTCACTTGCTATACCTGTTGCCGCTGCAACACAGCAAATTCAACAAACCAAAGGAGTTATTATGCAAGATAAAAATATACTAAGATATGCCGGCCCGTATTCAAACATAGAAACAACAAAAATAAAAAAAGAAACGGTAAAATTTGAAGAACCTATGGTTCGTTATGCCGGACCCCAAAAAATTACTGTTGAAGTAAAACAGGATGAAAATACTATTCAGCAAGATAAACCAATTGTAAGATATGCAGGACCACAGATGACACAAAATGAGACTGTAGAGCTTGAAATAGATGATAGTAAAACTAATTCAGACGAATATAAGATTGACGCTAGGCATTATATACCAAAGCAGGATTAAATTTAATGCATTACAATTTTTATCAATACTCTTTACAAAACAATTTTGTATAGTACAATTAGAGTAAATTTATAGGAGTATTATGGATGGATGAAGATTTTATAAGCTGTAATAAAAAAATTGCTGCATTTATAATTACATCTGTATCACTGACAACTCATGCTGCGTTACCTCAGGCTAATGCATCAGAGGGGATTATTATGACTCCGGATATATCAGTACAAAATATTATGCGCTACGCAGGACCGCCGAATCCGGTTTCTGTAGAAACAGTACCAATAACTACTGTTAAAGAACCTGCTATTATGCGCTATGCAGGGCCACCAATTCCGGTCATTAACGCAACACCCGTTGAAGTACAAGTAGAACCTCCAGTGTTACGGTATGCGGGACCGCAGATTCCTTCTGCCGAACTTAATATAAAAAATAATCTAATACCTAATGAAGGTTTTGTACAGCATTTTGGCGGATATCAAATTGACGCAGGACATTACATTTTTAGATAAGGTGATAATATGTATTCGCTAGATACTGCCGTTTGGGAAATAACTTTAAAATGTAATATTCACTGTTTACACTGTGGTTCATCTGCAGATAACATGACTCGAAATAACGAGCTTAGTACTGATGAAGCACTTGATTTAATTGAACAATTAGCAGAACTTGGTTGCAAACGTGTAGTTATGTCAGGCGGAGAACCGTTCTTAAGAAAAGACTGGGCTGTTCTTGCAATGAGAATCCGAGATTTGGGAATGAATGTTTCGTTTATATCAAACGGATATATGATTAATCAAGACATTATCGATATATTAAAAATTATTAATCCAGTAGGAATAAGTTTTAGTCTTGATGGTGGTTGTGCTGAAACACATGATTACATAAGAGGGAAAAAAGGTGTTTTTGAAAAGTGTATTAAGGCTCTTAGGGAAACTTCAAAAGCAGGCTTATATTCTTCTGCAGTAACATCTGTTCATAAAAAGAACTTAGATGAGTTGGACAACATTCTAGAAATCCTTATGGATAATAATGTTTGCGCATGGCAAGTTCAAACAGCAACACCACAAGGCAGAATGCCTAAAGAACTTGCATTAAATGAAGATGAATATTATTCTCTTGCAAAATTTATTGCAGAAAAACGCAAAAAATATAATAATATAATTCGAATTTACGAAGCAGATTGTATAGGATACTATTCTGTATTGTCCAAAGATTTGTACTGCAAAAATTGGAAAGGTTGTCAAGCCGGTCTTCAAGTAATTGGTATAGAAAGCGACGGTACAATTAAAGGATGTTTGTCATTACATGGAAAACCATTTGAAGAAGGTAATATCAGACAGAAATCTTTAAAAGAGATTTGGGAATCAAAAGAAAACTTCAAATTCAACAGACGTTTTTCACCTGACATGCTTCGAGGAATATGCAAAAATTGCAAATGGGGCGCAATATGCAGAGGCGGATGTACAGAAAAAGCCGTAACTTGTACCGGAAGCCCGTATGAGAGTCCGTATTGCTTATATAAATACGAAAAGAATCATAATATTTGCTGAAGAAGTTCATCCGCATCTTTAAAATCAGGATTAAGTTCTAATGATTTTTTAAGGTTCACTATAGCATTATCTTTATCGCCTATAATATTATAAACAAGCGCAATGTCATAGTAATTTTTAAAATAGTTTTTATCATACACTATTGATTTTTGCAAATATCTAATTGCTAGTTTATAATCTCCGTTAATTCTCCATAGATTACCGAATAAATTATATGCTTCTGCATCATTAGGTGCAACCTCTATTGCATGATTCAAATAAACTTGAGCAATATCATAATCTTTTACTTCATCTATATAAATCCTTGCAAGATTATTAATTGAACGTATATTGTTAGAATCTATATTTATGGATTTTTTATAAAAGGAAACAGCTAGCTCATACTCTCGCAAAGAATCATACACCAAACCGACATTATAATAATTGACAGAATTGTTCAAATCTTCAGATAATATCTTATAATAAAAAGCTAAAGCGGCATCTAAATTTCCTGCATAGTATAGTTCAAAAGCTTTTTTTGCCATTTCATTGATATTCATATATATTCTCCGTCATATTAGAATGTTGAAAAATCCAAGTTTGATATTTTTTGATTTATTAAATCCAATCTCAGAGTGTGAGTCACAAGAAAAAGAAAGTTTTTCCGCATACTCATATTATTCTAACACATATATTTACAAAACAGTAAGTTTAACATGTTTAGAAGCGGCAAAGTTTGGCAGAATTGCACAAACAATTTAAAATTCGTTAAATACTTACCAACAAGTAAATTTTACAATTGCAGAAATAAGTTATTTATAGCTCCACCATCTGAATGTCATTGTTCGTTTTTTCACCCTCTTTTTTAATTTTAGGCATATTTTTGTAAATATTTGTAAACTTTTTTGTAAAAAACATGCAAAAGCTAGCAAAAACTTTTTTTACCATTTTTTATGCTGATATAAAAGTAGAAAAGTAACAGGTAAAAAAAGGAGCATAAAACTTATGAACATTACAAAAACTAACATGTTGTTATTAGACAACAGAATCAAAAAAGATGACAGTGATGAAAAAAATACAACTTCATCTACCGTCACAACAACAGTAGAACCACAAGCAGGCATGAAAGCATTAACATTCCAAGGTTTACAAAACTTAATGGCTAATCCGGCTTTAGCAGAAAAAGTCGGTATGAATAACTCTGACATAGCATTTAAGGCTGCTCCTGCAAATGCACTTAAAACAATTGGTATGGCAGCTGTGTTAGCAGGAGCACTCGGTTTGACATCTTGTACAAAAGAAAAAATCTATCCAAACCCAACAAATATAACTATTGAAAGTAACGTAAAACAAGAAGTAAATCTCAGTGAATTAATTGCAGCTATTAATAACCAAAATGCAACATTACTTCAAATGCTATTGAATCAACAAATCTCATTAGAAGAATATAAAGCTCAATCTGCTTTAATTAATGGTTGGTTAGCAACTTTATCAGGTCAAGTTGGCGGTTTATCAGACCAATTAGCAAACATTACTAATATTTTAAACGTTATTGCAAATAATACATTTGCTATCAAAGATGGTGTAACTGCAATCTATGATGACAACAATGTATTCCATCAATCTGCAATCGCTTTATTAACACAAGCAGGTTATGATCGTGCAGAAGCAATAAATATATTCAACAAGTTCTACGCTGAAGTTGTTGCAGGTAATAAAACTGCAGCTGATGCTTATGCAGAACTTATTAAATTAGCTCAAGAAAGAAATGCTAAACTTGATACAATAATTGGTAAAATGGATGCAGCTTTTGAACAAAGAAATACTCAAATCGATTTATTAAATAAATTACTTATCACCGGTGAAGCTACTGAAGAAGCTGTAAAAACTTTGAATACACAAATTACAGTAACAAACAATACAATGGCTGAAATCGGCGGTAACTTATTAAATCAACTTAAGAATATGGACCAAAACAATACGTACTGGATGAGTGCAATTGCATACTTAGCACAACAAAATAATTGTTCACAGCAACAAATTATATCAATGCTTCAACAATTGGGTATAACAGTAAATAATATCAACAGTTTAACTCCTGAACAATTAGAAGCTTTGTTAGAAGGTGTTATTAATGCTATTAACAATCAAACATCAACAATCAACGGATTCCAAAATGATGTTAATAACTATGCAGAAAACGTATTAAATGAATTACAAGGCTTAAGAGCTCAAATTTGTTCATTAATGTCAATGGTTGCTAAATATGGTAATGCAGTACTTGCTAAATTTGGAAATGTAGAAGCATTACTAAAACAAACTAATATTAAACTTGATGATATTAAAGGCAACACAGCTGATATTAAAACAGCAATCAGCCAAATGAAGGCTCTTATAGTTCAATTAAATGAATATGCTAAAAATATCAGCCAAAACGGTGGCGGTATGACAGCTGCTGAATTCAAGCAAATATTAAAAGAACAACGTGTTGAAGACTACAACTTCTTAACTAACTTACTTGGTAATCTTAATATTCCTTCAACAGAATTTGATACTAAGCCGATTGAAGCATTATTAGCTGAAATCTCTGCTAAACTTGATTATCAAGCAAAAGGCGTTGATATCTTGAACAAGATTTTAGCATTATGTGAACAATATCCTGATAAGATGGATGAAATCATTAAAGCAATAAGAGAAAAAGAATTTATCTTTAATTGCTGCTGCCAAGATGATTGTGATCACGATGACGGAGTTCACGAAGGAATTTTAAATGACCTTATGGGTTAATATCATTTAATAGTAACATTCGATAAATACGGGTGTATAATAAAGCAAATGACGGATTTTAATCCGTCATTTGTTTTTTATTTGAACAATTTAATTTCTTTAAAATCAACTATATTCTATTATGCCAAACACCGCCTTGTCTATCTACAACAGCATCATAACAAGACCAAATTCTAAAGATGCCTGTTAGACCTAAGAGTGCGTGTGTAAGATTTTTTTCATAGCTTTGATCGTTTATAGCTTGACCAATTCCGGGCCAAATAATTAACGATAATGCTCCGGCTCCGATAGAACGAGCAGAAACAGTCCCATTTGTGCCATGCGTTCCTGCAAAAGCAGGTGCACTCATAATAAATACAGATAACATAAACATTGATACTAAAAACTTTTTCATAACCCCTCCTTAATAAAACATATCTTACGATACTTATTTTACCATAAATTTTTAAACAAATTTAGATTCTTACTTTAATACTATAAATATTCTTCTAAATTCTCAGCTATAAGCAATTTTTCTTGACGAAAATTTATCATAATATTATTGTGACAAATTATTGGTATTTAAACCACATAAATTTTAAGGAGGTCATATGCAAATTAAAATTTTACTTGTCGAGGACCAAAAATTAACGAGAATTGGTATAAAATCTTTATTCAATGATTATCCTGAAATTGAGATTATCGGAGAAGCGTCTAACGGTAAAGAAGCAATAGAAAAGGCAAAATTAATAAAACCTGATATTATTCTTATGGATATTGGACTCCCTGATATAACAGGAATAGATGCAACAAAACAAATCCTTGAAAATAACAATAATATAAAGGTAATAATATTAACTTCTCACATAGATGAAAATGACCTAAATGCTTCACTAACTGCAGGTGCAAATGCTTATATTATAAAAGACATAAATACAGATTTTTTTATGAGTGTAATCAAAATGGTTAAAGCCGGTGCAATGTGGATAGATCCAAAAGTAGTTCCATTCATTAGAGACAAAAATAATGGAGTAATTCCGTCAAGGCAACTTTCAAGAAGTGCATTCAGGCAAAACCATTCAAATTTAACACAAAGAGAATATGAAGTTTTAAAACTTGTTGTTGACGGACAGTCAAACAGCGAAATTGCCAAAACTCTAACAATAAGCGAACATACTGCAAAAGCACATGTATGTAATATTATACAAAAGCTTGTTGTTGATGACCGAACTCAGGCTGCAGTTAAGGCACTAAAAGAAGGACTTGTATAAAAAATCAATTTTTCTCTTTTTACATTAAGAGCTTGTAATATATTTGTTTACAAGCTCTTTTTTAACTATAAATTTTGATATAAGCTGTTTATTAATTTTTATTAAGATAAATTTTTAAATCTATTATTGATTTATAGCGTTTTTATCTTTTTTAGACAATTTATAAATTAAAGTTTTTAGAATTATTGCCGATATATATATTACCAGAAAAAAGGAGTGTGTAAGTGATACATCGTATTGATCCGAGTTATACTGCATTTTTTGTTGTAAGTTCAAGACCTGACACAGAGTGGCAGAGAATCATTGAGCTATTAAGCAGTAAATATGGTGTAAAATCTAGCGGAAGTAAATCGGCAGATAAGGCAAAGCTGCATGAACTTGAATTGAGAGAAGCCCAAAGAGAAAATACAGTAACAAGTAAGTTTTTGACTGTCACGAAGGGTGAACAAGAAAAAATACAAGAAAAAAAGAAAACAAAACGAAAAGATATTAATCTGGAAAAAAAATCAGAAAATCAACAAGGTGCAAAAATTTTAGGAGAACAAATATATATTGCTATCAAAATGAATAAAGAAAAAAATAATAACAATAAGCGAAAAAAATAAATCTTATAGTTACTTTCTTACGATTTCAAAAATTTCTTTACAAGTTCTGAAAACATTTTCCGCATCTTTTAAAAACAACATGTTTGGACCATCACAAAGGGCTTTATCAGGATTTGGGTGCACTTCAAAAAATAATACATCCGCTCCGGCTGCCATTGCACATTTTGCTAAAGTTGGAACGAATCTTCTGTCTCCACCTGTAGAATCACCGTTTGAGCCAGGCATCTGAACACTATGTGTTGCATCAAAAACCACAGGATAACCAAATTCCTTCATAATAGGAATTGCTCTAAAATCCGACACAAGATTATTATATCCAAATGTAACTCCTCTATCAGTAAGCATTATATTATAATTTCCACTGTCTTCAACTTTCTTTACCAGCGATTTCATTTGCTCAGGAGCTAAAAACTGTCCTTTTTTAATATTAACAATTTTACCTGTTTTAGCAGCTGCAATTAATAAATCTGTTTGACGACATAAAAATGCAGGAATTTGCAATATATCAGCAACTTCTGCAACAACTTCCGCTTGTTCGGGAAGGTGTATATCCGTAACAATAGGAACATCAAATTCTTTTTTTATCAGAGCAAGATACTCAAGCCCTTTATCAATTCCCAAACCCCTATATGAGTTTATGGAAGAACGATTTGCTTTATCAAAAGAGGATTTAAATACGTAATTAATTCCTAATTTTTCACAAACAATTTTTAACCCTTCTGCGGTCTCCCTCATAATATCAAGAGTTTCTATTGCACAAGGTCCTGCTAATATTGTTAATTTATCCTCGCCTATTTCAAAATCTTTTATTTTTAACTTCATAAATTCCTCTTTTATAATCGCTCTAATAAATTATAACAAAATATTATTACATTTTAAATCTCTATAATAATGCTAATATTTTCCCGCCAAATAGCATTAATCCTATTAAAACACTTATGACAGTTGCAAACATTACAGCGCCGGCAGAAATATCTTTTGCCATTCCTACCATTCTTGAATATCGGTTATGATAAATTGAATCTAGTGCAAATTCTATAGCTGTATTTAACATTTCACTGCATATTACAAGTGCTATACAAAAAAGCAAAATACAGAATTCTACAATCGAGAATTTTAAATACAAAGCGCTGATTAAAACAAGCGTAGCAACAGTAACATGGACTCTTATATTAATCTCACTTTTTAAAGCAAGGTTAAAACCTTTTCTAGCATTTTTAAATGTGTTATTAAAACCTTGTGACTTATATCTTGTCATATTTAATACTTCCTAATGCCTTTTTTTGTTCTGCTATAACAAAATTATATTCATCTTCTGTCTGATGGTCAAACCCTAAAAGATGCATTAGACCGTGACTTATCAAAAAGAATAATTCTTGCTTCCAATTTTCAGAACCGCTTACATCTTTATTAACCATTTCCTTTACTTTATCCATTGCTATAACTATTTCGCCTAAATTTATATCTCCGTCAAAGATAAAACTATTTTCATCATCTGCAAAAATTGCAAATGTAATTATATCAGCAGGATAATCTTTTTTCCTGTAGTTTCTGTTCAATTCGTGAGTATAATCAGAATTACAAAAAACAATATCCAATGTAATCGATAAGTATTCTTTTTCATTTAAACAAGATGATTTTCCAACATCATTAATATAAAACTCTAATATACGGCGTGATTTATCAATAACATCATTTAAGTCAATATCTGATGCTATATTTTCCACTGCTTCTTCAGTAAAAATGTTAATTAATGTCATTTATATATTCCCATATTACAAATCTGCAGAAGGATGATTATTGTTTGTCTGCTTTGAAAGCGTCTCGTTTTTTTTGTCTTCCAACTCTTTTACTTTTGCATCCAAATCCATATCTAAAGTAGGTTGTGCAACTATTGGTTTTGGTATTAAATTTTGAACTTGCTTTTTGTTTTTTCCAAGTTCTTGAACTAAATCATCATGATACTTAATACGCTTGTGATGCATGCCTCTGAGCATTCTTGAAAAGGTTTCGCCTATAATCTTAATGTCACCTAATGTCAAAGGAGAATCGGAAAGTTGATTATCATTAAGTCTTTCTTTAATAATTTTGGCTATAATAGCATCAATTTCTTCATTGGTAGGATTTTTAGCTGCTCTTACAGCTGACTCTACAGCATCAGCTATCATTAATATAGCAGTTTCTTTCATATTAGGCTTAGGACCCGGATAACGGAATTGTTCTTCATTAACGTTATCTGCACCCTCTTCTTTTAAAGCTTCATTATAAAAATAACTTACTAAACTTGTGCCATGATGCTGAATTATAAAGTTGTTTATTACTTGCGGCAAATGCGCATCTTTAGCCAATTCTAAACCGTCTTTTGGGTGTGCGGTAATAAGCATTTTTGAAAATCTTGGTGTACAAGAATTATGCGGATTCTCTATTCCATAGAAAGATTGATTTTCTACGAAAAACATAGGTCTCATAAGCTTTCCAATATCGTGATACATTGCTCCGACTCTGGCAAGTACCGGATTTGCGCCAATTGCTTCAGCTGCATTTTCGCACATATGCGATACCGTCAAGCTATGATTAAATGTTCCTGGTGCTTCTTGCATTAAACGCTTTAAAAGTTCTTGATTATGATCGGCTAGTTCTGCCAATCCGTATGGAGTCATTACCTTAAATGTATTTTCAATAATCGGAAGCATACCTAGTATTAAAACACCGCTTATTAAAAATGAATTTACGAGAATTAATCCAATGTCTTTTAAAATAAGAACATTTTCTATATCCATCATAAATTTTTCTAAAAAGTAAATACCACCAACTATAAGAATCGCAGCAAGTGATATTTTAGCACTTACTATTAGCAAATCAGAGCGTTTTGAAAATTTAAGCCTTGACATTGCAGTCATAACTACTGAATTTAAGAGTAAAAATGCTGCAATGATTTCTATATTCCAATGCATTCCTATTGCTATTATTGCTATTAAAATAGTAGAAGCAAAAAATGCATTTCTCGGATTTGTAAATATTGAAAGTAATATTGTATATGCAGGAATGGGGATTATTGCAGGAGACACACCGGTCGGAAGTACAGCAGATATTAATGATAATATCAAAGTAAACGAACCCATAATGGTCATGTATTTTGAATTATAATATTGCTTTTCGTAATTTTTTTCATATTGGAGAAATACAAAAGTAAAAAATGCTATTAATAAATATATACCAAGAATTCCACCCCAATTTACTTCCAGTACATTATATCCTGCAGCCCTTAATGCATCGCGCTTAAGCTTTGTTACTGGCTCGCCTTCAAATACTATTTTTTGCCCTTTTTTAAAAACAACTTCATAAGGTTTGACGGAATTTTGTGCGTTCTTTTTAGCAATCTCTGTTGCAAATTCATCTACTACAAGATTTGGAACTATAACTTGATCTAAAATTCCTGATATTAAAGTTGCTTGATATCTTGGAACATTAGAAGGAATATTTTTATTTATTATTGTTCTAACTTTATTATTTTCAAAGTCTTTAGAAGAGATACCTGTATTTAATACAGAAGTTAATGTCACTTGTGCTTTTTCAAAAAGACTATTTAAGTCGTCATTGCTTGATTTTAGTAAAAAATCAACAAGTCCTTTTTTGCCGGATTCATCAAATAATACACTTAATTCATCAAGTTTAGTATCATCAGACGCATCTTTTTCTCTTATTTTTAATACAGAACTTCTCAAGGTAGAAAGATTTGTTGTAATAAACTCATCTTCTGCCTGAGTCAATATAGGTTCAATACTTTGAGCAAGTTCTTTTTTGTGCAAATCAGTTTTCTTTGTATCAATTACTTTGATATCTCGCTGAGCTACAATATCCTTTTTACTGATACCGTTTTCTATAACTTTTTGAAAAAAGTAATTCTGTGAAGATATTGTGAGCGCGACTAATGCCGTAAATAAGAAAAAGAACATTCCATTTCTAAAATTTTTAGATGATATAAAATCAAGTAATTTCTTCATATATAATTATCCTTTTTATCTACCTATGTTTTATAACAAAACCGCATTTTGTACAAGCAAGAACCAATCCTGTACTATCAATCGGCATAAAATTGTGTTCACAATTCAAGGCTTCATCTTCAATCGGTTCTTTTGTAATTTCCCCTTCTCGGTTAATATTTACTCCCTCTTTAAAAGTTTTTTCCGGATTTACACTTTCCGTTCGCTTATTTTTATTGAGCCATTTTATAAATAATTCTATTATATACACTGCAAACTTTCTACATATTACTATATTTTAAATCCGTATGGCAAATATTCGCTTAATTTTCGAATAACAAGTTCTCCCATATTTTCAGTTATAATTTCAACTCCTTTTTCCGTATCTTGAAATTCATACATTACTTGTCTGCAAGCGCCGCAAGGATTGCAGTCATCTGTATTCGGAGAGTATATTGCAACTGCAAGAATTTCTCTTTCTCCTTCTGATATAGCTTTAAAGATAGCGCAACGTTCGGCACATATAGTCATGCCAAAGGAAGAATTTTCTACATTACATCCGCTATATATTTTCCCGCTTTTTGCAAGAACGCTTGCTCCTACAGCGAATCTGGAGAAAGGAGAATAAGACTTTTTAGAAGCTTCTTTTGCAATATCCATAAGCAATTTGTAATCATACATATTATCTTCACCTATAATACATTGTTCAATACATATTATCACAAATAGTCCAAATTGTTAATTCTAATATTAAAATCTGACTGCAAAAATTTCAGTATTCTCAATTGGCTTTACATAACTTCACAAATGGGCAATTTTTGATAAAACGATGTTTTTATATAGATATGGATAGTGTGCAATTAAAAAATGTTAATTTTGGAGTTGGTGAAATAAACGCTCCGCAAAATGTTAACCGTAACCAAAGAAAAAGCGGTACGGATAATAGTAATATGCAAATTTCTCGTCCGGAGCAATATAAACCTGCTTCATACACAAGTGCGGTCACTGTAAGAACGACTCTCTCAACCAAACAAGAAAAAAAGATGTATGAAGAGCTAATGGAAGAGCTAGTTAATCCAAAATACAAAAGAAAACTGGAATACGCATTAAAATCCGGAAAATTACTAAAAAATGATTCTAACGATAAAAGCAGTGTTTTAGACAATTTATATAAAATTATAAAAGAAGACAGAGATCCGGGTTTAGATAAAAATACTCTTTTGGAAGAGTGTTTGGACATACTTGCTAATCCTTATGTAATTACGCAAACTTGTGAAGATATTCCAAAAGAATATCAAAAATCAGTAATCGGTTTGGTAACAGGATTAAGCACAAACCCGCAAACTATCATGCAGGCAAAGTATGAATTAGACAATATGCATACAGGAACTTGTCCTGCTGCAAGCATAGAATTTGATTTAGCAACAAAACATACTGCTGAATTTTTCCGAATAGTAGAAGGCTTGACTTCGCCCAATCACGCAGTTACAAAAAAAATTAAATTAGATAGTCTTTCAGAAAATACTCTTGATGCGGTATGGCTTTTGAACAAATTTAAAACACCTTGGCAAAAAGAAGGTTTTGATACGGCAACAATTTTGTTAAAGCCGGATGAAAATGCAATAATAAGAGCGCGCATTCAAAATAATCACAAGGACAAAGGTGAACGTTCAATGATAGATGTTTTAATGCAATCTACATTTATGCAATTAGGCTCTCAGCAAACATATAATTCTTTAACCGATAAGCGTGCGCCAAATGATTGGACACAGGACGATGGCGGTTTAATTGAATTTGAGAAAACATTTGTTGAATCTGTAATTGAAGATAAAAATACGACATCAGTAATATACCAAAATGTAGATGAAGAAGGACGTTTAAGCGGTTATACAAAAGATTTTGGAACAATAAAAAGAGAATTATTAGAGACATTGAAAGCCGGACACAATATTAATATAGGCTATACTTGGCCTGATCCTTATAATGAAAACAGACTTGCAGGACATGAAATTACAATAGTAAGTTATAAAATAAAACCAAACGGAGAAGGTGTATTTATATGCCAAGATTCAGATGATGATAAAGCAGCCCCTATTGAAATGTCTGAAAAAGAACTATTGCCGAAAATTCATCATGCAGGAATTCCTGAAACAATAGCTAATAAAGATTTTAACTATGAAGAGAGCTGGAAAATTACATTAGATGAATATAACAAATCCAAGGAACAGTAATGTTTTAATAAGTTTTATAAATTTATCATAAAAGAGGTTATCCATGTTTTTGGTATAACCTCTTTCTTATAAATAATTATGTAAACTTTTATTTTTGTATATTTAAATTATCCAATAATTGAATGTTAACCTTGTCACCGGCTTTAGCTCTATAATTCAACCCCGGAGTAACAAGACCGACTAAACCGCCAACTGCAAAACCAACAGGCATACCTATTGCTAAACCTCCGACAACAACAGCACCCGCTGCAATACCAATACCGCATCCTGCGGCTGTTCCTATAGCCATTCCGCCAAGAGTAGAACCGACACCTTTACCCAATGCATTTAATTTTCCTCGGTACAAAAAGTCTTTTTTCCCAAAGATTTTAGCATCAATAGGATACTGTTTTCCATCCGGAAGCTCAACATATTTAAAATCCAAATGAACTTTACCACTTCTGTTAAATGCTTTTGGTCTCTCTATGCAAGAAATTTTTGCAATAATTTTTGATGAAGGCGGTAATATTTCTGTCCCTTCATTTGTATAAGCACCATTTTCTAATAAAAACGGAATTGTATCACCGACTTTTGCAGTTTTACTTGTAAAATCTTCTGCAAATGTTAATTCCATTGTATTGTATTCCAAAACACTAACAAGGACATCACTTGTATTAACAATGTTTGTCGGTGTTTGTTTCGCAAGTTTTTCAGGTAACTTTAAATGTTCAGTTGTAACCTTTTCTGCTGCAAAAGAAAGTGATGTTCCATTCATAAGCATTGCGCATAGTATTAATGATATAATCTTTTTCATAAACTTTCCTCTTCTATTTTAATATTACTATACTAAGTTAACATTCTAAATATTTCAATTGTTTTAATTACAATAATATCTTGTAGCATGTTTATTTTATCATAAAAATTAGTAAAAATTTCTATATATGATTTAGTACGTAATATAAAGTACGTTCGTCTTTTTTTATTTTATTTGAAATTTATTTTAAAAAGATTTTTAAAGATTAAGAAATGTAACAATTTAATTCAAAACATTAAAGTTTTAAGAAAAAGTGCCGATATATATATTAAAGAAATAAAATCTCTAAAACGGAGAAATAAAGGAAAAGGATTAAGGAGCACATTATGAGCAACGGCATCTCAAGAGTTTATCAATTTATTCAAAACCAATACGGTTCTGTTGACGCTTGGAGAAATGCAGTTGATCAAGACTTCGGCAACGGTGACGGAACTCTTATTAAAGCTGAATTCAGAAGCTTTATGTTTAATGAATTTGACTTTGATGATGAGGACAATCAAAACGATATAATCAACAAATTTTGGGCTTCAATAGATACTAATGTTACAGGTAAAGTTGGTGCTTCCGGCATAAGCAATAAAAACTCTTTGGATAAAAAAGAACTTGCTAAAGCAGAAGAAGTACTTAAGGTTACTGATAGAATAAATGAGTTTGTGTGTCAACAGCAGGCTCCATCAGGAATTTCTAATGAATATGCTTGGAGAGCTTCATTAAAAGAAAGCTTATTAAACAAAGCTATGAATTATTTAAAATCAAACCCTGATGCAAATGCAGAAAATTGGGATATTAATAAGGCATTCCAAACAACATACAGACAAACAACCGCAAACTACGTTGCAGAAAAGACTATTCAGGATAAACTGGGTAAATTAGCAGGATATGATATTGAATCAGATAAAACGCTAAAAAACATAATTAATGCGTATATCCAATCTTTATCTAATGACGAAACCACAAGAATTGAAGATATTGTCGAAAAGGTAAAACAATTAGTTGAAGAATATGCAAGTACTGCAACAAAAAATCCATCAACAAAAGAGATTGAAAAATACGGATATAATCCTACAGGATGCTTAAACAATCTTCAAAAAGCTACAATTGCACAAAAAGTGACAGATAAGATTAAAGCACAATTGATTTCAGGTCAGTATGCTGATTTATACAAAGCATATGGCGATCAAATATTAGCTGCAGTTCCTGCTTTTATAGAAAATCAAATAAAAGGAATTCGTTCATACGATTTTAGTACAGCGTTAGATAATATTGATAAGTATGCAAGTTCCTTCTTTACTGATGGAATTAAAGATATTCAAGCAGAATACAATAATTTTGTAAATGCTAAAAATGCTTTATTAAGCTACGCAAAATCACAATTAAGTAATTCTGATCATGCCTCTGACAGAAAAGCTGCATTTAAAGCAGTATTTGGTTCTGATGTTTTATCAGAAGTTGAAAATACAATTAAAGGATATACTTCTATTGACCAAATAAATGCTAAAAAAGCTGAAATAGAAGCTAAGATAAAAGAAATTGAATCTATGCTACCTGACAGTTTCTTAAACAAATTGCCATCTACTATATCTGTAGTAGAAGGTTCAAACTTCGGTGGTATTCAACTTGATACATTCTATGGACAATATAATACAGGTGATTTAACATTCAAGGCGGCTGGGAATACTCCATTGAGTGTATCAGCTGATGGTAAAATAACCGTTAATACAGGCGCAATCGGTCAATGGACAACAACTGTTGAAGTATACAATAAAGAAGGCATAAAAGTTGCTTCTAAAGAAGTTAAAGTAGTTGTTGCTAAAAAGTTAGATATTGCAAACGTATCAGGTAATATAAATGGAAAATCATTTGCTCATATAATGGGAAGCAGCGAAACTAACGGAATGAACTTAAGTAATCTTGTTAGTACTATAGGACAAGCACATAGTGCATCAAAATCAAGTATCGCAAGAATTATTTCCACTGTAGCAAGTGCTTTGAGAGCAAATGGTTACGATGAAAGCAGAATCGCATATGCAGAACAAACTACGAAGAATTATTTTACAGCTATATTAGATGCAATTGTTAATAATAGATGCTACAATTTTTATAACACATCTAACATGGGTGAAATGAGGACCGTAAATTTTACATATTTAGATGCATATCAAAACACAAAAACAGAATCAAATAAATTCCAAAACAATGTAGATTCTGATTCTGAACCGTGTAATTACATAAATTCTGATATAAATACAACAGGTATTGCATTAAATTATTCATATCAAAGTAATGATGAGATTCAATTTACTATAAATACGAAAGTTTTATTAGAAAAATTCATGTCATTCTATAATATGTAATTTTGATAATTTTTATTAAATTCTTATTGGAGAATGTATGTCGGTTAGTGAAATAAATAAAATAAAGAATTTAAAAGAGTTAAAAAAAATAATGGACAAAGTAATCAATATAAACATAATTACTTTGAGCGTTGGCGCCGGAAAAAATAATGCATTAATTTTGCTAAAAAATTATTTATACAATTTAGTAAAAAAACAGAAAGAGTATTTGAGACCAGATAGTGTTCCCAAAATAAATTTAAAACGGATTTTTAACAAAAAATACACTTCTACAAAAAGACTTTCGCGAATATATGAAAAGAACTTGTACATTAACCGTAATATCGGAATAGTACCGAGAATTTTTCTTGAAAATACAGAAAATAAAAAGGAACGAGTTAATAAATTATATGATTTATTTGCAAAATATTCGCTTATCTTAAATTATGATTATTCACATGACTTAAGCGTTTCTTTTGTAAAAATACCTTTCTATACAAAAGAATTTGCTGATGAACTTACCATTTTAATAAATAAAAAAGTAGAAATATCATTTATTGGTAACGGATATTTTGGTAATGGATATAAAATAACCGTTTTTGAAGAAAATAAAAAATATGATTTTTTTTACAAAACTTTTTTTCCATATAGTAACGTAGTTAAACACGGTGCTGATTTAGAAGTTATTTATGCTTATTTTGCAAATAGACATAGCAGAAAGAATCAATTTGTAAGATTTTTTATGGGCAGACTTGCAACCCCTTATGAAAAGGATGTATTTTTGCTTACAGAATTCGTACAAAACAATGAAAAAATAAATACACAAAACACTAGACTCACCTTAGATTATTTATATTCACAAGACAAACGTATAGATAATACAATTAATGGAAAGATTATTGATTTTGGTGCGGTCAGAGAATGGGAACCTGAACTAAATAATAATGAATTGAGAAAAATTGTAAGATTGATAGTTATGCGTTTATCTAAAACTATAGATAAAAACAACGTTTTATATAATTGGAAAATGAGCAAAAAAAATTGTTCAACATTAAAACAATATATCAACAAAGTTAATTTTGATTTATACAAACAAGCTTTAAATATTATTAAAAGAAATTTTAATTCGCTACCGGATGAAGTGTTTAATGATTTAATTAATATAAAAGAATGGGATAATATTCACCAAATAAACGAAACCAGATATTTGCAAACAAAAGACATAGTTAATTTAAATCTAAATACAATAAAACGAAATGCGCAGATACTGAATCTCGTTATAAAAACCAGTGTTGATGGCATTAATAACATGTTTGGATATATGATTCTTGATTTGTTTAAAAACAGACAAGTCATTATATTTTTAGACAATGAAAATAATATAACAAAAATGAGATTTGAAAAGCTAATCGAAGGAGAATATGTATCTGTATTAGAATTATCTAAAGAAGAGATTCCACAATACAAAAATAATAATATTATATCCATATTTAACACAGATAAAGAAATAGAAATAAACAAAGTCTAAAATTTCTTTAATAATGTAAAATATAAATACTTTTATTTAAATTTATTAAATTTTATTGTAATAAAACTATTTTAAATATATATCATTAAAACTCAGTTTTATAAGTGGTCTGATCTCTACCGCTACATTTTTGGTTCCGTATAAAATTTGTTCGTCTAAAATATTTACAAACATTTTATAATCAAAATTTGATATCAGAATCACATCATAATCCATATATTTTAAATCATTCGGCTTAACACAATTTAAGTTAAAAAATTCGTGTTGTCTGTCTTGTTCAAAGCGTTTATCTGCTATTGCAATAATATTCAATCCTGATAAATCATAATTTTGAAAAACCACTTGTGCAAATTGACCTGCGCCATATAAAACAACACGTTTGCTTTTATATTTTTTAACAAGTTTATTTATTTTTTCTTGCGCATCAAATTGTTCTAAATATTCTTTAAATTCCATCGCTTTATCTCCTAATTTTGTTTTGCTATTAGTAATATCCGGAATTTGTAGATATTCCACTAAATTTTCTACAAAAAAGAAATAATATTTGTGCATTCTTTTTTGAAACATATTATCACATCAAAATCAATATCATTTAATTCTATAGGAGATATACAAGTTTTTGATTTTTATCTGCTACAGCAACAATGTTCAGCTTAGACAAATCATAGTTTTGAAATATATAATCAGATAACTTGCCTGCTCCATATATTACAACTTTCTTTCCTTTGTATTTTTTTGTGTATTTATCTATCTTTTTTTGAATATCTATATTTTTTAAATAATCAAACTCGCCCATATTCTTAAATCCATAATTCTTTTTTTAAATAATCATAAATATTTTTACTTGCAAGTGTTTCAAAAGGCAATATTTTCTGATTATTTTTTCTTTTTTCTTTTAAATAATCATCACCATTTATGATAACACGTTCAAACGAACTTGCCATTTCTTCATTTGTATATATTTGATAATACGATTTATCAATCTTGCTCACAAGAGAATTAAATTCTTCTTTTTGGTAATTTTTCCTTAAATGGAATACAGGTTTGAGTGTCGGTGCGTATTCGGACAAAAACGATATGCAATCTGTAATTAAGCAATCCGAAGAGGAAAACATCTCATAATAATTTCCTCCTGTGGAAATTGTACCAATATTTTTCCATTCTTGATAATAATTATTAATTTCTTCCTCTGTCATAATTGAATTTTTTAAAACTCTATCAATAAATGCAGGATGCGGTCTGAATATCCATTCTGTTTCCGGATGCGATTTCGCAAGTTCGAGTATAAATTTACCGTTTTCTTTGAATGTTGCAACTTCGTGCAATCCGTCATTAAATGAGTGATGAGGCGCATAAATTATACGTTTTTTATTTTTTGTTTTCCAATATTTTTCTGCTTCTTCCTGATTAATAAAATGATATCCGTCTAATTTTGTAGAACCTACATTAACACAATTTGCAGCATTATAAAGTTTTTGATACTCTTTTTTATGCATTTCGGTTTCTACAAAATACTTCCACATAACGCCATGGAATTTAGACAAATAATTCAAATGGCTGTTCATAGAATAAACACAATAAGGAATGTAACATAATAAAGATTTTTTATATATCTCTTCCAATCTTTGTTCTTTTGATATTAACCACGGCTGTTGATAAAAAATTATATCAGGTTTAAATTCATCTAGTCTTTTAAATTTATAATTGTCCGCATCAAACGAATCATAAACTTTACATCCGTTTGTTTCAAAAAAATGTTTAGCATTATTGTAAAACTCTTTTGGCGGAACATTTCCTTGCGGAGTTTTAAAATAACTCAGAATAATAAATGGCTCAAATCTGTCATCTTGTTTTAACAAGTCATAAAAATACTGACTGGTCCATTTTGTTGGTTCTGTAACCCAAAATCCGATTCTTATTTTTCGATATTTACTGAATAAACGTATTTTAAATAAATGAATTTTGTAAAAAAAATCATACTTTAATCGTCGTATTGATGATTTTGGAAAGTTCAATATCTGATTTCCGAATAAATATATTACAAAACGCATAGTTCTGCAATCAAATTCTATAATAGGTTCTATTAGTTTTAATATAAATTGAAAACGATATTCTGTGATATTATGTCTTAATAAATAAAATACTTCATCATCTTCATAAGGAATTTTTTTGTATATATTATACAAATATACCAAGTACTTAAAATTTGTTCTTCTGTTTGTTATAGTATAGCAATTGTTCCAGTAGTATAAAATAGCATTTGTTATTCTATGCAAAAAACTACAATAAAATTCTATTTTATTTTTAATTTCAGAATTTTTATATTTATTTTTAATAAAACAGACTGCTTTATAAAGATTTTCAACGGCATCAGGTTTTTTAATAAGACTGTTTGATGAATTGATTCTATAGGAATAAAGTGTTTGCGTAACAATAGAAATTTTAGGATTTGTTAAGCATATAGAGTAGAAGAAGCATAAATCTTCACCTAATTTTATGCTTTTAGGGAAATATGCATTTACTTTTTTTATTAACTCAGTTCTATAAAGTTTGCCGACTGTCTCAACCGGCGCATTTTTAATTACGGATTCGATTTCATCTTCAAAATAAAAAATATTACTGCTAACGGAATGCTGTAATTTTTGAAGCCTGTCATCCAGACTTATATTGGTGTTTGTGACTCTGCTATGCGGAAACAAGACCAAATCAGCATTTGTATCAATAGCTTTTGAGTATATTTTTTCACACATATCTATTGAAACCCAATCATCTGAATCTACAAAAGTTATGTATTCTCCTTTAGCTTTTTCCAGTCCAAGATTTCTTGCAACAGACGGCCCTTGATTTTTTTGAGTAAGAATTTTTATTCTGCTATCTTTTGCCGCATAATCATTAAGTATTTGAAGAGAGTTGTCAGTTGAACCATCATCAACACATATAATTTCTATGTCTTTATATGTTTGAGAAATCAGACTATCCAAACACACACCAAGATACTTTTCCGTATTATAAACAGGAACTATTATGCTGATTTTTATCACTTTTCAAACTCCCTCAAAAAAAGTATATCAAATGAATTAACAGTTTTCAATATATTGTGCAGATAGTTTAAAAATATTCTACCTTTTGAGGTCCTCACCATAAAGGACGGAGGGGTAAATGGATGGGTAAATGAGGGGTAAATGAGGGGTAAATGAGGGGGGTAAATAAGAAGTTTCTTCCCCAGTTGGGGAAGGAATAGAATCTCTATAAAGCTTAAGCTATTTCTAACCTATAATATTCATTTTGTAGCATTTATTCATGTTCATGCTAAACTTATTATATTATGAGCAGAAAACCAATTATCGCAGTTGTTGGAAGACCAAATGTAGGCAAGTCAACTTTTGTTAACAGGCTTGTCGGCAGACGTCAGTCTATTGTTGATGACCAACCCGGAGTTACAAGAGACAGAATATATTTTGATGTTGAATGGCAAAACAAAATTTTTACAGTTATTGATACAGGCGGAATCATCCCCGGTGATGAAGATGAGATAATGCTCTCCATATATGATCAAGCCAGAATTGCATGCAGAGAAGCTGATAAAATAATCTTTCTGGTTGATGGAATAGATGGTGTTACTCCGGTTGATGAAGATATTGCGAATATCTTGAGACAGTCAGATAAACCAATATTTTTAGCTGTAAATAAAGTAGATTCGCATAACCAAATGACTATGATTAGCGATTTCTATTCACTGGCTATCGGTGAACCTATTGCTATATCCGCCCTGCACGGTTCGGGTGGTGTCGGTGATTTGCTAGAAGAAATTACCAAAGATTTTGAAGAAGATATTACGTCAGAAGAAAATTCGTACATAAAACTTGCTATAGTCGGACGTCCTAATGCAGGTAAATCTTCAATCGTTAATGCTCTTCTCGGCGAAAAAAGAGTAATAGTATCGGATATCTCAGGTACAACCCGTGACAGCATTGATTCAAGGCTTACATATAATGAACAGGAATTTGTAATAATTGACACAGCAGGAATTAGAAAAAAAGCTAAAGTCGATTACGGTGTAGAAAAATTTGCAGTAGATAGAGCAATCCGCTCAATCAAAGAATGCGATGTTGCTCTGTTAGTTATTGATGCAACAGAAGCTGTTAACGGGATATCTGACCAAGATAAAAAAATAGCTTCAATAATTACAGAAGCAGGAAAAGGTATGGTAATTGCTATTAATAAATGGGACTTGATAGAGGACAAAAAATCAAACACTGTTAACAAGTTCGAAAAAAAATTAGCAAACGAGATTCCGTTTTTGGATTACGTACCTAAAATATATATAAGTGCGGTAACACATCAAAGGTTGAATCAAATATTTACTCGTGTAACCGAAGTTCAGCAAGAGCACGCAAAACGTGTGTCAACAGGCTTATTGAACAAGGTTGTTAATGAAGCTTATGCGCTAAATCCTCCACAAACAATCAGAAATAAACGTTTAAAAATTATGTACACAACTCAGGCAAGTTCTGAACCGCCAACATTTATTCTGTTTATAAATGACGAAAAACTCCTGAAAGACCATTACAAAAGATATATTGAAAATAAATTGCGTGAAGCATTCGGTTTCTTTGGTACACCGATTAGAATTGCGGAAAGAGAACGCAGCGAAAGAGGTAAGGGGTAGGGGTAGGGGTAAATAAATAAAGGATGACGAAGCTCCGTCAAACTACTCAGGTTGTTGCAAAAGTGGTAAAGAAGTATGAGTTGTTGAGATTCCTACCTCTACCAATGGGAGAGGGAAGAATTTTGATTTGAGAGATTATGCTCGAATGATGGCGGAGGGGAGGTTAACAATCAAATCTCCCTTTGGGGGAGAAAAGAATATCAGTTTGAAAATCTGATAAGATTTGAAAACTTGATATTCTAAGAGAGGGTTTTCGTTT
>CADBTL010000101.1 GCA_902797575.1 uncultured bacterium | reverse complement strand
CGGTTTCAATGCGGGTTGTGTGCTATCCCGCACACGACCCGCATTTCACACACTTTAGGTCGTGTTTGAAAAAGTTCGAAAAATTGTTTTTCTATAAGCGGAGTAGCTTAACGTAGCTATGTTATACTTCATTTACCCCTTTCGACTTTTTCCGCACACTCTACTTGCAAATATGTTTTTTTTATAATATTATTGACAAGTAGGGCGACATGGCCAAGTGGTAAGGCAGAAGCCTGCAAAGCTTTTATCCCCAGTTCGAATCTGGGTGTCGCCTTTTTATTTTGCAACTAACACAAATCGAAATATATGGATAATATAGAGTTAAAACGTTTTTGGGAGAAAGTAAAAGAAGAATTGTTAGGCAGCTTGCCTGAAAGTGTACATCCTTGGTTATATTCGTTAGAAGTTTCGGGATATGATAAAGGCGTTCTTACCGTTGTCACAGGACAAGCTATGGCACGTGATTGGTTAAAGAAAAATCATTACGATCAAATTAATAAGATTTTACAATCAATCTCTAATAACGCTAATTCAAGAATTAATATTATTTATGATGAAGCGGCTGCAAAGCAAATAAAAAAAACAGTAGAAAAAATTAATAAAAAAGAAGCTGAATTGCAATTAAAAGAGCAGGCAATGGAAAACTTGAGCTGCATGCACTCATCCGCTAATTTAAATTTGAAATATAAATTTGAAAACTTTGTAGTGGGAGAAAATAATAAGTTTGCACATGATGCAGCGCTTGCTGTAGCAAAAAATCCGGCTGCAAAATATAATCCTTTATTTATATACGGTAGTGCAGGATTAGGAAAAACTCATTTAATGCAAGCAATCGGACATTATATTCTGTTCAATAATCCGAAATTAAAAGTTAAATACACAAAAACCGATGATTATATAAATGATTTTATTTCAAATATAAGAAATACAAACAATTATACAGAGAACATGTCAAAATTTTATAAAAAATACAATAATATAGATGTAATTTTAATTGATGATATTCAATTCATTGAGTCAAAGGAAAAATCAATGGAAAGAATGCAGCATACGTTTGATACTTTGTATAATAAAGGTAAACAAATCGTTATAACATCAGATCGAGTGCCAAATGATATTCCTAAATTAACTGATGCACTGGCTTCTCGTTTTCAAATGGGATTGATGATTGAATTATTGCCTCCGGATTATGATACAAGATTAGAAATTGTAAAAAAACTTGCAAAAGATAATGATATAAAAGCAGAACAAGAAGCTTTAAAATATATGGCATTGCATTTTACAAATAATGTAAGAGAGCTTGAGGGTGCATTTACTAAAGTTTGTGCGTATGCAGAATTGAGTAATCTTTCGATAACGTTAGAGCTTGCTAAAAAAATATTAAAATGTAATGATAGTGAAGATGATATATCTTTTGAAAAAATTACAAATATAACTGCAAGTTATTTTGAAGTTGATGCAAATGATATTAAAGGCAGTGCAAGAAGTCAAAAAGTATCTTTAGCAAGACAACTCTCAATTTATTTGTGCAGGGAACTTACAAATCAAAGCTTTGAAAATATAGGTAAGTACTTTTGTAAAAAACATACAACTATTCTGTATGCTCACGAACAAATAAAAAATAAAATTAAAACTCAGCAAGATTTATCTGCTGCACTTAGAGAAATTAAGCAAGCACTGAAAGTTGTATAGTTATCAATTCGTTTTTTCTTATTTTTTGTGGTAATAATTTATTATGCTAGAGAAATTAAAGAATTATTTTTTATTAAGAAAAGCTGAAAAATATATATCAAACGATAATTTTGATGATGCTCTTGAGATACTTAATGCCCTTATAAGTGAAAGTTTTTTGCCGGCAAAAACGTATCTGATACGAGGTGAACTGTGTCATAAGCTTTTAATGTACGAAGATGCGTATTCCGATTATACCTATGTTATAACTCATTGTGTTGATAAAGAGGAAGCTTTATATAAAAGAATGGTTCTTAATTATGAAATCTCAAATTACGCTGAACTTTTATCTGACGCTGAGATGCTTATGAAAGATTATCTTATAGATTCAGAGATTCTCAGATACAAATTTTTAGCGCTTGTAATGCTTAAATCGGAAAAAGCGATTAAATTTGTGTTAGAAATTAATAACAATAATAAATACAAAGCAATACAGTATATTTTTTTAGAAGCGGCAAAATGTACTGCATTAAATGATTTTGCAAAAGGGCTAACTTTATTAAGTACCATAGACGGTATTGATTATGATAACCCTATGAAAATATTCAATGAAGCTAATATATACGGTTTAGCAGGTAATGAAGATAAGAAACAAGAATTAATGAAAAAAATTGAATCGGTTTTTCCAAAATACTTTATTTCTCACTTTAGATTTACTGATATGTTTCAATCCAGAGATTTAATGGAGATATCTTTTTTGCTGGAGCTGAAAATTTTTGATAAACAGAACTATTTTGCATACCCTATGTATATTTTGCAAGGATATAAGGACCAAATGGAAGGGCATATAACTGACGCAAAAGAAGCTTTTGAAGCTGCTGTTAATGTTAATCCGAATAAACCGGAAGGGTATGTGCTGCTTGCTCAGACATTACAATTAATGTCAGGTTATAATGGTGCAAAGTATAAAGAATACGCAGAGGAAAACTATAAAAAAGCCATGGAAATATACCAAAAAGACAATTTACTCACTAAAACTGAAGATATGAAACGTCAAATTAAACATTTAAATTCAACAATTAATTTCTAAAAAATATTCATTTAACAAAAATATATCTGCTGTCTGTATTTTTTTTTGTCGTAGAACTTTGTTTTAAAAATTTATTAAGGTCATATGCAGGGTATGAAATAGCGCAGTTATTAGTGTATTCCGCCGCATCATCCAGAATCTCTTCCGTTGATAATAATTTTGTTACAATATCTTCATGTGATAAGTACATACAACTCCTATTAAACAAATCCTTGCAAAGACAGTTTAACATTAACGCTAATTGTTTACAAGCCCTGCAAAAGTACATAAAAAAACAAAATTACAAAAAAGTATCAGTCATTTAGAAATTTATAGAATTTTTCTAATACAGCTTGGGCAAACATTTCTTTCATAGTTATTCTTGGAATCTCAGGATGAAAGTTTATTTGAAAAGTTAACGCTTTTTCTTTTGTACAAATCGTTGAATACATGAGTCCTACGGGTTTTTCCTGCGTTCCTCCTGTCGGACCTGCTATGCCGGTTGTTGAGATGCAAATGTCTGCACCTGTAAGTTTTTGCAGTCCGGCTGCCATTTCATACGAACATTCTTCGCTTACTGCACCATAATTCTCTAATGTTTCTTTTCTTACTCCCAACATTTTTTGTTTGGCTTCATTAGCGTATGTAACCAAATTTAGATGAATAAAGGCAGAACTGCCGCTTACATCTGTTAGCATTGAACTTAATAGGCCTCCTGTGCAGGATTCCGTAGTTGCAACAGTTAAATGCTTTGATATTAGTATTTTTGCGATTTCTTCCGCTGTAGTGGTCATGATGAGTTCCTTATCAGTATGTTGTTCTTGTTAGTATTATTTTGTTAGTTTTATTATATAGTTTATCTTTGTACCAAACACCTTCAAAATCTCCGTTAGGTTTGAATAAATACTGGCAATCTTTTGAGGTATAGTATAATACGCTAATAGGTTTTCCATTGATTCTGTATTGAACAGCAGTATATGGATAATCAGGATAAAAACCGTCAATAAAATCTACATATCTGAGATTCCCCATTGCATCATAATAAAACGCATTTGAAGTATCTCTTTTATCCTGTATAGCGTACATATATAAGTATGGCATTTTTTTGTAATAAAAGGCCGAAATATTATTGCCGTTAAATTCTTCAAGCCCCTTAGATGCGGCAATATAATTTTCTATGTGGTTTTTGTCTTTAAGCTTGTCTTTATAAAGCTTTTTTAAATCATTTCTTTTTTTTATTGCGGAAGTAAATATTATACTTCTAACCTCTTGTATCATTTCTTCTTTTGCAAGTTCATCTTTGTTTATCCAATCATACTGTATGTTTAATACTTGCAATTCAGTTGATGAGCATATAATACAAGCAAAAAAGTATATAAATACAGTCAGAATAAATTTGTGCATAAAATCTCCTTTTAAAAGTATATCACATCGAATAAAAAATAGTGTATAATCAATTAGGAGAAAAATTTTGTACCAAATTATAGGCGAATATCTTGAATATCTTGAATTAGAAAAAGGTTTATCTCAAAATACGCTTGATGCGTACAGAAGAGATTTAGAGTATTTTTGTGATAATTTAAAACTCTCAGAGATAAGTCAAGTTGACAGGCTAAAAATAAATACTTATGTAAGATATTTGCGTGAGAATAATTATGCACCAACAAGTATAATAAGAAAAGTTGCATCCCTGAGAGGATTTTTTAAATGGGCTTATTCAGTCGGCATAATAGATAAAAATCCTGCGTCTACTATAGAACAGCCAAAAGTGCCTAAAAGATTACCGAAAGTAATTACGGTTAAAGAAATTGATGAAATGCTACATAATAATCTTAATCCTGAAGAACATGTGATAATGGAATTGCTGTATAGCTGCGGGCTTCGAGTCTCCGAGCTTGTAAATTTAAAAATCAATGATATTGACTTGTCTTCAAAGTACGTACGTTGTTTCGGAAAGGGCTCAAAAGAAAGGATTATTCCTATCGGAGAAGAAGCAAAAAGGGTTGTGAATGAATATATGCCTTTGCGCGATTTATTAATAAAAAAATATAATATTAATTCAAAACGTCTGTTAATTAATCAAAACGGAAGATTTGTAACTCGTCAGGACGTATATTCTTTTATTCATAAGCAGGGAAAATTAATTAATAAAAATATATCACCTCATACGTTAAGACACAGTTTTGCAACGCACCTTCTTGAAAACGGTGCGGATTTAAGAGTTGTGCAAGAGCTTTTAGGACATAGTGACGTATCCACAACACAACTCTATACTCATATAAGTAAAAAACATTTAAAAGACGTATATTTTGCTATAAATCAATAACTAAAAAACAAGTGATATTTGTGTAAGAAATCGTTCTATAAGTACTGCAATATATTCGGCCATCGGACGCATAAATATTAGCGACAATATGAGTCCGAGATATATTTTAAGCGGCATGGAAACCATAAAAATATTCATTTGCGGCATCATTTTTGACGTAAAACCAAGCAGGATATCTGTAATAAAGAGTACGCCGAATATCGGCAAAGCTATACTCAAACTTATGTTAAACAGTTGACTTGTAAACGTAATAATGTGGTTGACTAACTCCGGAGAAAACGTAAATGTAAATCCGATTGGCATTGATTTGAAACTGTTATAGAGAGCCGAAAATAACCATTGGTGAGCGCCCAGTATTAAAAATATCATACTTGCCAAATAAGTATAAGCTCTGGTTATAACAGGAGACGAACCGCCGGAAATCGGGTTCAATGCTTGAGAAGCAGATAACCCCATTTGTATTGCAAACATATTAACACCAAGTTCAACACCGACAAAAATTATGTTTGCGCAAAATCCCATGGCATATCCGATTAAAAATTCTTTGAATAATATTACCGTTAAGGCAGGTACCGATGTCGGTGCGGCAAAATTAGTATTATATTGCACAATTGGGAATAATATAAATGCAATTAGCGCAGCAAGCCATACTTTTGCCTGCATTGGAATAGGGTAAGTAGAAAATAACGGTGCAGAAGCAAACAGTCCGCTGATTCTGGTTATAATTGCCATAAATAAAAGGATATTAGTTACGGAAAATAAAACATCCAAATTAAACATTATGCACCGCCAATTAATTGTGGAATCATGCTAAAAAATTCGTTTGTAGTAGTTATTACAATACTAAACATCCATGGCAGCAAAAATATCAGGAGAACTACGCATCCGACAATCTTAGGAACAAATGTCAAAGTAGATTCCTGAATTTGCGTAACTGTTTGGAAAATACTAACCATAAGACCTAATACGACGCCAACCAGCAGAATCGGTACCGATAATTCCAAAGTCAATATAAACATTTTTTGTAAAAGAGTTATTACTATATCTTGATTCATTTTATCCTCGATTTATCTGATTTAAGTTAAATATATATAAATCAGGTTACAAAGCTTTCCACTAAAGATTTAACAACCAAATACCATCCGTCCACCATTACAAACATTATAAGCTTAAACGGAAGAGCAATCATAGTAGGCGGTAAAAACATCATACCCATCGAAACAAGTACTGATGATACAACTATATCAATAACTAAAAACGGCAGATATACAACAAAACCAATTGTAAAAGCAGTTTTGAGCTCACTTAAAATAAATGACGGTAATAAAATATACATAGGTACATCATCTTTAGTTTTCGGTTTTTCAATTTTTGCCATTCTTACAAATAAAGCAAGTTCTTTTTCGTGTGTCTGTTTGAACATAAATTTACGAATCGGGATAATTCCTCTGTCAAGCGCGGCTTGCTGTGTTATTTCATTCTTCATATAAGGCTGAAGTGCTGTTTCATTAATTTGATTAAACGTAGGAGCCATAATAAAGAAAGTTAGAATTAGCGCCAAACTTGTTATTACCTGATTCGGCGGTAAGTTGCCGGCACCGAGAGCCTGCCTTGTCAGTGACAATACTACGACGATTCTTATAAAGCTTGTTGCCATAATAAAAATACTAGGTGCTAAACTTAAAATGGTTAACCAGATTAGGATTTGTAAACCGTTTGTAAAATCCTGAGGTGTATTCAGTTGCTGCATTCCTATGTTAATATTAGGAAAGGACATTGCAGCCTCTGCTGATATTTGTCCTAATAATAATGACAAAAATATCCCTATTATAGTTAATGTAATCTTATTCATTTCTAATTCCTTAAATTCGGCAGAAATGTAAATACTCTCTCCCGTGTACATATTATCAAATTTTAAATAAGCTTGGCAAATTGATTAATTTTGTAAAGTTTTGAGCATGTAATGACGATTAAGAAAAAGCTGAAGTTTTATTCTTCTAATTTTAATTTTGCTTTTTTGGCTCTTTCTTTTGCCTGTTTTTTTAATTTTTTGTTATTTTCTTTTAATTCTTTTTTTGTTCGAGGTTTTGCGATTAAATCACGATTATTATTTGTTACTTCATAAGGTTTTTTAGCGGCTTTTTCTTGAATTTTTTTTAGTTTTAACTCTTCTTTTGCTTGAATTCGTTTTTGCTTAGCTTCCGCTTTAGCCGCTTTTTTATCAGCTTTTTGCTGTTTTTTTGCAAGTTTTAAT
>CADBTL010000100.1 GCA_902797575.1 uncultured bacterium | reverse complement strand
GACTTTCACACACCTAAGGTCGGATTTGAAAAGCGGATTGTCGGCAGAGAGTGACAGAATTGCGCAAGCAATTCGAAACTCGTTTCTTGCCGACAACCAAGCAAGTTCGAAAAATTGTCATTTTTCGACTTTTTCCGCACCCTCTATATAATTTACATTATTTACATCATGCACAAGGATTAAATAATATGGTATAATTACTGCATTATATAAGTACTATGGGAGATATTATGTTACAAGAAGCAACTAGAGCAATAAATTCCGCGTTTAATAACAGTTTTATAAAAAAACTAAGTCAATATTTGCATGACTGTGTAAGAGAAGAAGTTAAAAGTTCAACTTTTCGAAATCTGAAAGCTGACAGGGATAATAAATGGATTTTCTTAAATGAAGAGGATACATTATTAACTGAAGGCTTGGATTATCTTAAACTCGAGGGTTCAGATCCTAAAATTACCGAGCTTATGATACAGGCTGACACAAGCCAAAAAGACAAATACCTAATTTACGGTTATTTATTTTTAACGGGAAAGAGTAAAACAGGCAGAAAAAATGAATTTCTGACTCCGCTTTTGTATGCACCGTGTCATTTGGAAAGAAACGGTGTCAATATAAATTGTATGCTTACGGATGAATTTATATCCTTAAATACAGGTGCTTTGACTACTTTAATGAAAAAAAGTGATGATGAAGATGAAACAGAATCTCTTCTTGAAGGACTTTTGGACGTTGTTCCGACTGTTCCTATTACAAAGGAAAAACTGGACGTATTTTTGACTACGCTAAAATCTATTGTTCCGGATATTGATATAGATTTAAATTCTGCAGAAAAAATTAAAGAAGATAATATTACTAAAGATTACAGTAATACTGAAATAAATGCTGATAATATTGATGAAATTATCGATGGTGTAAATAGTGGTGCAAATGACGGGGCAAAAAAAATCTCTCTTAAGCTCGATAAAATTAATATAACTAACCAGTGCGCCATTATTCTTACTAAAAGACCATCTGCGACAGCCGGAGTTTTGCACGAATTGACTCAAATTGCGGAAAAGCCAAGTGGTGTATATAGAGAAACTGTATTAAATATTATTAATGAAGAATATACTCAATCCAAGCCTGTTGATACTCAGCAAAAGACTTTGGAGAACTTTTTTCCTGTAACTCCGTTATCACTTTCGGATGCACAGCTTAATGTAATTAAAAATGTAGAAAATTCAAGATTAGTTTCAGTTTTTGGACCTCCGGGAACAGGCAAATCTCAAACCATAGTTAATTTAGCAGCACATCTTATAGCTAACGGTAAGACTGTTTTAATTGCGTCAAGAATGGATAAAGCAGTGGATGTTGTTGCTGAAAGACTTAATGAACTTGGAGCTCCTTTCTTAGCATTGAGAGCTGGTAGACTCAATTATCAAAAAGAATTGTCAATGCAATTACAAGATTTGCTCGCTGAGAAAATAGACCTTAATGATGGTTTTGAAGAGTCTATGCTGTGTGACGTATCTGATATGGAGGAATTATTAAAAGCCATATCAGATATGGAAAAAAAGTCAGAAAGAATAATTAAGCTTGAAGAAGAATGGACTGAGATAAATGAAAGAATAAGTATAGAAAAATCTCAGCATCAAAATCACTTGTATATTACAAAAAATCTTACGCAAGATGAGATTCAAACAATAGAATCAACTATAATATCTTTATCTGCTAATCAGGAAAAATCAGGGTTTTGGGCTGGGCTTAAAAATCATTCGTCATTAAATAATCTAAAAAAGATACTGAATCTTAAAAATTTTGATGTTAATAGTGAAAATTTATCAATTCTTCAAACAGAGTTAGAATTTGCAAAACTTATATCAAAAGCAAGAAAAATAGAAATTGAAATACAAAAAACAGGAAATATACACGTATTATCAGAACAAATACGAAATCTTAAGCGTAAACAGAAAAAACTTGCGATTGATATATTGAAAAACAAACGCAGAGAGGCATTAAAAGGTCTAATGCATGATCCTGTAAAAAGACAAAGATTATTTGTTCACTCAAAATCTTTAACAGAAAGAAAGAAAAATCTTCAAAACAGGCTTTTAGAACAAGAAGATTTTAGACCACTTTTAGAAGCGTTCCCGTGCTGGTGTGTAACAACTTATGCCGCATCCGGCTCATTACCGCTAAAGCCCGGATTATTTGACGTCGCAATTATTGATGAAGCTTCACAGTGCGATATAGCAAGTTGCTTTCCTATTTTATTCAGAGCAAAAAAAGCCGTTGTTGTTGGTGATGATAAACAATTACCGCATTTATCGTTCTTAGAAAAAGCAAAAGAGCAATCATTTATGTCACAGTATGGAATTGGTGACAGATATCAATTAATGTGGAGATTCAGAACCAATTCCATGTTTGATTTAGCAAATTATTATTCAATGCATCCTGTTCTTTTGGATGAACATTTTAGAAGTTTGCCGCCTATTATAAATTATTCAAATAAGGAATTCTATGGCGGACGTATAAAGGTTATGCGCAGAAATGATAACTCTAAAAAAGTATTGGAAACTGTTGTTGTTCCTGATGGCAAAGTGGATTTTGATGCAACGAGAAATCTGCCTGAAATTGAGGCTCTTGTAAAAAGATTGCACGAAATTGTAGTAGAAGATGAACGTAAAAATCCTGAAAATCCTGTTTCAATCGGAATTATATCACCTTTTAGAGCGCAGGTTGAGCAATTAAAAATTTCTGTGTCAAAAGTTTTAACTGAACATATGATAGAAAAACATCAAATAGAAATTGGTACAGCACATACATTTCAAGGAGACGAAAGAGATATAATACTGATATCTTGGGCTTATGCAAATAATAGTTTTCCGCAAAGCTTGATATTTTTGCAAAAACCAGACTTGTTTAACGTTGCAATTACCCGTGCGAGATATCAAATGATTAACTTTATATCAAAAAACCCTAGAGAATTGCCGGAAGGAATTCTGAGAAGTTATTTAGGGATTGTTGATGAGTATGAAAACAGATTTGCATTATCTCAATCAGATGAATTTGATGAAAATATATATAAAAATTCTTTCGAAAAAGAAGTTGCGGAAACATTTAGGACTATCGGTCACAAAGTAACTTGCGGAACTGATATCGCAGGTTTGAGCGTCGATTTGCTTGTAGATGATAAGTTTGTTATCGAATGTGACGGAGTTCCAGATAAAAATATCTCAAGAGTTTCAAACATGAAGAAACAAGCAATAATTGAACGCTCAGGTCTAAAAGTTTCCAGAATATCAAGAAGAGAATGGTTGTACTCTCCTCAAGCTTGTATAGATAGAATTACTAATACAAATATATAATAAGAAAGTTGCGGTAAATCATATATTTACCGCAACTTAATATATTGCATTTTCTGAAAATAGTAAGCTTTATGGTTAAGCGTTACTTGAGAGCGATAATTTACCAGACTTTTTCCCAACAATTCTTTGTAAAAATTTGGCAACTGTATCAAGATTAATTTGTTCTTGCATTTTACCATCGTATGGTTCATATTCCAAATAGAAACCTATGTTTCTTTGTTCTTGTAATGTCGGTAAATTCTTACTGTCTTTTGAAAAATATGGCATTACGGATAATTTTATCTTAGGATCTCTCTTTGTTGATTTTCTAACAAGATTTAATAATCCGTTTCTGATTTTTTTACCAAGTGAAGGTTTTTTTTCTACTTGAATAGCCATTCTGCCAGATAAAAAATTACTTACATTGCCGGAATGAAATTCAGGTAGCATATTACTTGCATCTGTAAAAGTAATTTTAATATTATTTTTTCGTGCGAATTTTTCAAATGCTGTACGATTATTGTCAATTTGTTTATATGCCTTGTCAGGAATTGCATTACCCCAACCTTTTTTTGTTATTGCAAAATATGTATTACTTCTACCGGTAAAATTAATTGAATTATTCATTTTATATTCCCTTTCTTATATATCAGCTTTACTTTGTTAAAAACTTCTAAAAAAAATTTTTGCTACTTATAAGTTTATTATATGAGATTGAAGTAGAATTAAAATTTTTCTTAAATTTTAAACTTCACAAGTACATTGAATTTGTTTAATGCTGTCAACTGATAAGTTCAAAAATTTTATAGGCAAAGTGGATTAACACAAAACTTTTGCTTTATTTACTCCTCTAAATTTTTCCGCACTCACGTATTCTAATTAGCAATTATAGCTTAAACTTCTTTCTTTTGAAATTAATCCGGAACCTCAGATCTTGTCATTATTATATTGCCGTATTTGTCATAGCAAAATTGATTAAGCCAATGTGCTATAAGTTTGCCGTTTGGAGAATATATGTATGATTCCTTTTGTGAAACAAGATACCCTATATTTGCAATACTTCCGTTAGGTTTATATTTAACTGTTTTGCACGGATATTTTTCAGACTCCCGTTTAGTAAAATTAATTAATTTCCCATCTTCCGAATAGTACCAAGAATAAAGCGGATCGTCATAATATTTAATACCGTAACTGCCGTCAGAAAAATTAAATACTGTTCTGTCTTTAAATTCTTTTATACCTGCCTTCAAAGTATTCGCGTTTTCTTTATTATTTTTGTCAAAATAATAATTTTTGATAAAATCAGTTTTGACCTCTGATATATAATTTTCTTCATTAAAATTTACTTCTCCTGTAAGAATTTGTGCTTGAATTGGAGAAATGAAAAAAAATAGTGTAAAAATTAGAAGCAAAACCTTTTTCATACTTATTTTTTAATCATGAAAATAAAAAAATCAATTCATAAAATCTTACAGGTGGTATAATTTAAGAATGAAAATAAAAATTATTGCACTGGGAAAAATTAAAGAAAAATTTCTAAAAGACGGAATCGATGAATTTTTAAAGCGTTTGACTCCATATGCATCGGTAGAAATAATAGAACTCAGTCCTGTAGAAATAAAAGATGATAATCATGTAGAAAAAGCTTTAGAAGAAGAAGGACAAAAGATATTATCAATGATAAAAGAGGAAACTTACGTTGTTACGATGGAGATTCAAGGTACGCAACTTTCATCAGAAGAATTTGCAAAAAAAATAAATGAAATTACCGTAAGCGGAACTTCAGAACTTGTTTTTGTAATAGGTTCTTCCTGCGGAATTGCTAAATCTGTCAGCAACAGAGCAAATTTTAAATTAAGTATGTCTAAAATGACATTTCTGCACCAGTTTGCAAGATTAATTTTAGTAGAACAAATTTATCGCGCATTTAAAATATTAAAAGGAGAAAAATATCATAAATAATTTATATAAAAAAATATTTCTGTATATTATATTGATTCTATTGGCATTATCAATGCTGCTGCCATTTTTTATGATGTTTTTGATTTCTCTTACAGGACAAGAAAACATTTTTACTGATTATAAAAACATAAACCTATCATTTTGTGCGTATAAAAATGTTTTTCAATCGATTCCACTTGCAAGATACTTTTTAAATAGTGTAATAGTTGCATTATTAACAGCTATCGGACAGGTTATAGTATCCGCTCTTGCCGGATATGGCTTTGCCAGATTTGATTTTAAATATAAAAATACTTTATTTTTTATTTTTATTCTGACAATGATGGTTCCGCCGCAAGTAAATATTGTTCCTTTATTTTATCTTATGAGTAAATTAGGTTGGATAAATACCTATCAAGCATTGATTGTTCCAGGTATATTTGGCGGTTTTGGAGTATTTTTAATGAGACAATATTTTATGAGTATCTCGAATGAACTTGAAGAAGCCGCAAAATTAGATGGATGTAATGCATTCCAAACTTTCCATAAAATTGCTCTTCCCTGTGCACTTCCTGCAGTTGCTACATTAAGCATATTTACATTTGTTGGAGCTTGGAATAGTTTTATGTGGCCGCTAATTGTTACAAATACTGAAAATATGCGCACACTTGCGGTAGGTTTAACTATATTCAAAGGCTCTTTTAGAGAAATAACGATGTGGGGAGAATTAATGGCTTGTTCTTGTATTTGCTCTATTCCTGTTATAGCAGCCTTTATTATCGGTAAAAAATACCTGATAAATAATCCTATGGATGGGGCCATCAAGGGGTAGGGGTAAATGAGAGATGACGGAGTTTCGTTAAGCTACTCCGCCTATTATAAAAGGGGTAAATGAGGGATGACGGAGTTTCGTTAAGCTACTCCGCCTATTGTAAAAGGGGCAAAGGAAAGATGACGGAGTTTCATTAAGCTACTCCGCCTATT